>JAUILJ010000106.1 GCA_030433055.1 Polyangia bacterium | reverse complement strand
CTCGCGGAGGATCAGGCGCGCGAGTACCTCATCCCCAAGGGCAAGCACATCCAGGTGCAGCCCGGCGACTTCGTGCGCGCTGGCGACCCGCTCCAGGATGGTCCGGCGAACCCCCACGACATCTTGCGCGTGAAGGGTGAGAAGGAGCTGGCGGCTTGGTTGGTGAACGAAATCCAGCAGGTTTACCGCCTGCAGGGCGTCGGTATCAACGACAAGCACATCGAAGCCATCGTGCGTCAGATGTTGCGTCGCGTGCGCATCAAGGACGTGGGCGACACCAACTTCCTGATCGACGAGCAGGTGGAGAAGTACGTCTTCGAGCGTGAGAACGCTCGGGTGATGGAGCGTGGTGGGCACCCCGCCGTGGCCGAACCGATGCTCTTGGGTATCACCAAGGCCTCGCTCTCCACGGAGTCGTTCATCAGCGCCTCGTCCTTCCAGGAGACCACGAAGGTCCTCACCGAGGCGGCCATCTGTGGCAAGACGGACGACCTACGCGGCATCAAGGAGAACGTCATCATGGGTCGCTTGATCCCGGCAGGCACCGGCCTGCCCGCGTACAAGCGCCTCCAGGTCATCGTGGAGGACGACGTCCACCACGCTGCGGCAGCTCGGGTGTACCAGCCCGCACCGCAAATGACCGCGGCGATGAACGAGGACTGACAGCAGTCCACGCCACACACACGTGAATGAGGGACGCGGCGTGCCGGGTCCCTCGTTCGCTTTTGTGGGCCGTGCGCCCTAACATTGACGGATGGCTCGCTCCTGGGGGATTCGGCTGCTGCTCACGACGACGGTGTGTTGCGTGGTGAGCTGCGATTCCCAGAAGGGCTCCGCGCCCGCAGGCTCTGCCTCCCATGCCGTGAACTCGGCGGCTGAGGCTCCTCGAGCGTTGCCCTCGAGCGCTCCCCCGCTGGCGAGTGACGTGCGCCCATTAGTACCGCGCGGAAGTGCATCGGTGGCCAATCGCCTGACCCTGCCCCCGCTGCCCGAGCCGGCCAGGGTCGAGCTGACGTTTCTGGGGAAGGTCGTCGCAAGCGCGCTCGTCCCCGTGGGTGAGAAGCTGTCGCAACCCGTGCTCGTCGTGTTGACGACGCCATCGACACACGATCAGTGCAAGGCATGGGAATCCATCAAGCCGAAGTCTGGCTTCTTCCTGTGTCCGTCGCCCAAGTCTGACGCTCACGCCGTCTTGGCCGAGTTCAAGCTCGCGATTCGAGCGCTCAACAAGCAATTCGGCAAACACGTCGGGCCACGAAGCACGCTCGTCGGCTATGGAAGCGGCGCGGACGCTGCAGCCGCCTTGATGCGTGAAAGTCCCATTCTGTTTCCTCGGGGATTTTTGATCGGGGGAGGGGTTTCTGGCTTTAGCTCAGGTGCGGTGCAGGCCTTCGCTGCACAAGGTGGCGAGCGAGTCCTGTTCGCCTGCAAAGACTGTGAAGCCGGGCGCCCTGTGAGCAACTTGCTCCGCAGCGGCCTCGCTGCAAGGCACGTGGAGGACGCTTCACCTGCTCCAAAACAGCTCTTGAGCGGCTGGGAGTGGCTCAGCGAGGGCGATCCGTGGTGGTGAGATGCTCGAGCGTAGCAGTGCGCCACAGTGGGAATGCGCTGGGGTCCTGATTGATTCCGCACGGGTTTCGGTTCCCTGGCTCTGTGCTGGAATGCTGAGTACGCATCTGTCACCCTGAGCCAGTGAGTTCCTCGCCGTCCAGCGACGACGGATTGCTGCGCGAGCTCGCGGGGTCCATTGAAGCGCGAGCGGCCGTCGATCGCCTGAACTTTCGGGGAACTGCACGGCACCGACCCGTGCGAAGGCTGGGTGAGGGGAGCTTCGGGGTCGTTTATGAGGCGAATGATGTGACGTTGGGCTGTCGCGTCGCCATCAAGGTGCTGCGCATACAGACCGCAGAGACACTGTATCGCTTCAAGCGAGAATTTCGTCAGACTCGGGACATTCATCACCCGAACCTGGTTCGGCTCCACGAACTCTATCATGCGGAGGGTGAGTGGGTGCTCGTGATGGAACTCGTGGAGGGCGAACCTCTACTGCGTTTCCTTGCGAGAAATCCGGGCTCCTTGTCGCGCGCCTTTGGTCAGCTCGCCTCTGGGCTGTGTGCCTTACACCACGCTGGGCGTATTCACCGGGACGTGAAGCCTGACAACGTCCTCGTGGACTCCAGCGGTCGGGTGGTGCTCGTGGACTTTGGCATGGCGAAGGATGCGGGCGGGTCTACCGCGGTCGGTGGGACGCCTCAGTATGCCGCTCCGGAACAGTGGCTGAGCGGCACCGCAACGTTCGCCAGCGATTGGTACGCGTTCGGCTCCGTCCTGTTCGAGGCGCTACACGGCAAGCGGCCATTCGAAGGCAGTGGGTCCACGCTCTTCGAGAACAAGGCGCAGGGCCTTCCACCCCGCCCCAGCGAGCCTCACCCAATCCCCGAGCTCGATCGGTTGGCAAGGCGGTTGCTGGCTCACGAGCCTTCTGCGCGCCCGAAGGGCGGCGAGGTGCTCGACCTGCTCCTCGGAGGGCGAGCCAGTGAGGCACCGGTGCCCAGGCGAAGTGAGTTCGTTGGTAGAGACGCAGAACTCATGATCCTGGATCAGGCCTTTGCCGCTGGTGCCGGCGTGGTCTGGATTCAGGGCCTCAGCGGAATTGGAAAGACCGCGCTCGTGGAGCAATGGCTGAGTGGGCTCCCAGATCAGACGCTCGTGCTGCGTGGCCAGTGTTACGACACGGAGACGATCCGCTTCAAAGCGTTGGATGGAGCCATCGACGACCTCGTGCGGTTCTTGTGCAGGCTTCCAGAGGTCGACGCTGCGGCGCTCGCCCCGCGGGATCCTGGGGCCGCGGCTGACGCCTTCCCGGTGCTGCGGCGGGTGCCGCTGTTCGCGCGCGCGGCGCATCCGCTCAAGGACCCGGGAGCCCGCATGGCCGCTGCGGTCGAGGCTGTTCGCGAGCTCTTCACTCGTTGCGCTGATCTGGGCCCAATCGTGGTGTTCCTTGACGACGTACACGCGCTCGACAGTGACGGGGCGCGGATGCTCCAGTTGCTAACCGCTGGCAGTGACGCGCCGCAGGTGTTGTTCGTCCTCACGGTGAGAGACGATCTGGCGGACCTGATCCGCGCTGTTCGAGTCCAGCTGGAGTCACTGAGTCAGCGTTTCCTTCACTTGCAGGTCGCTCCTCTGGGGTCGCGCGCTTGTCTCGAGCTCGCGCGTATCCTGGCGGATACGGAAATGGGCACGGAGGAGGAGCTAGCGGTTGTGCACGAGTCGCTTGGCATTCCGGTCTTCGTGCGGGAGCTCGTTGAGCATCGCGCTGAACAAGCAGCCACGCCAAGGCTGAAAGACGCGATCGGTTCTAGAATCGCGAAGCTCTCGCTGACGGAACAGCGGATCCTCCTGCTCTTGGCGGTCGCTGGCACTCCGGTATCAGAGGTGGTGTGCCTGGCGCGGGACGAGGCGCGCCTTGGGGCGCTCGATAGCCTGATCGCTGCAGACCTGGTCCGCTCCATGGGGGCCTCACCCAGAAGCTTCGTGCTGCGCCACGATCGCATCCGAGGTGCGATTCTCGATCGCGCGAGTGAATCTGAACGAGTCTTGGCGCACTCCGAGTTGGCGCGCCTGCTGGAGCTCTACGAGCCGGACGACGTGGGTGGCATCGCCAAGCACTACCGTCTGAGCGGCAACCTAGGGCAGGCCCTGTCGGCGAGCCAGGAAGCGGCTCGAGCCGCTGAGGCCTCATTGGCGTACTCGACGGCCGCAGCGCTGTGGGGCGTCGCCGCAGACCTCGCCAGCGATGGCTCAGAGCGGGCCCGCCTCCTAGAACGCCAGGCCGCCATGCTCGAGGCGTCGGGCGCTCCAGGGCACGCCGCCCGTGTGTGGCTCGATGCAGCGATCCTGACAGGAGATGATGCCCTGCGGATACGAGCGGCGCGTCAGTCGCTGCTGAACGGAGATATTGCGCGCGGATTGTCCGCGATAGAACCTACGCTCGCGGCGTTCTCGGTGGAAGTGCCACCCGCCGGGGTCGCCGGGATGGCGATCTCGGTCAATCACAGCGCCCACCTCGTCGCCCATGGTCTTCACTTCGTCGAGCGCTCGGATTCAGACCTCGAGAGCGCCGACCTTCAGCGTCTTGAGCTGCTGCTGACGCTCGCCTGGTCGCTCAGTTTTCACGACCTCCGAGCGTTGCCCTTGAGTGCGCTGGCGCTTCGTTTCGCGCTCGAGCTTGGTGAGCCCGAGCGCGTTCAGCGAGCCGCCGCGCTCTACGTGTTCAATCACTCTCCGCCGCTGACGCGATTTCCGAGCGTGGAGCGAGCGTTCGCGCTGAGCGCAGGCCTCATCGCGCGCCTCGGGGAGGATGCGAAGCGCTGGCACCTGCTGGCCTTGGGAGCGCGCGAACTCTTTCGCGCGAACCACCAGGCGGCGATGTCTGCGTTTCGCGAGATCGAACAGGACGGGACAGCCGCTGATCCTCGCCAGATCAGCGCCGCACGCGCTGCCTGGATGATGACCGCCGTCACCCAGCTGTTTGACCTGCGCGACGTGATCGCCACGGTTCCCGTGTGGCGGCGTGAGGCTGAGGTCCGCGGCGACAGGTTTCTGTCCAGCACTCTGGATGTGTTCTCGGTGCCCTACTTGCTCGCCGCGGATCGCTGGCGGGAGTGTGGCCCTCACCTCGACCAGGCAGAGGCGCAAGCGCCCCCAGACGACGACAGCGTGTTCATTCCCATCGTTCGTCTGATGCGCTTTCAGGTCGCCTTGTACGCGCGGCGTTCGGATCTGCCGCTGCGTCTGCGAATGCTTCGCGAGACGCTCGGGAATCACCCAGCGCTGCTCTCACCCTACATCGCGGGCGTCTTCCACGGCCTGTGCGCAGCAGCCGTGTTGAGCGCGAACGCGTTGGACCTGAGCTTGGCGGACGAGCACCTGGCTGCCATGGAGCGAATCCCCCCGATCGCCGGGCCACGCCTCAAGGGCCTGCGAGCGCAGCTGCTATTTCGCCGAGGCGCCACCCGGGAGGCAACAAGCGTCTCGCTCGAGTTCATCCAGGACCTCGAAGAGCTAGGCTCCCCGGTGCTGCTCGCTCATGCGCGCCTTCAGCTCGACCGATTGCGACACGGAAACGGCGCAATCGGGCGCCAGGCGTATCGTGACCTGAAAGATCTGGGTGTCGCCGATCCGGTAAGTCATGGTGAGAGCCTTTTTGGGCGCTCACGGGATGTTGGGAGCTAGCATCCAACCCACTCGCGTGAGGTTGTTGCAGGTCTGGCGAGCTGAGAAGGGCAAGCAATTGCCAAGGCAGTCGAAGTGGTAGCGATTCACGCCATCGTAGTTGCAGAAATCCGTCTTGCACGACGTGGCAGTCGTCAGTCCCCCACCGCAGCCTGCCGCCGCCTCGTAGAGTGCCACTTCGGTGCCCTCGATATGGAAGCGGTCGATCCCGTATGCCTGAAGCTGGTTCCCACTGAGGCGTCGGATACCTGGGTTGGTCGCGTACACGGTCGGAATGGCCTCACATATCACACTCCCGTTCGCAGCGATCTGCCGGATGGAACTCCCCGCGGAACAAACCTGGCTCACTCGGGTCTGGAAGCTCGCCGGTAACTGCCCGCCGAAGCGGTCGCTGTCTCCAGCCGTCGCTGCGTAGCTCGCTTCGTCAGCGCGCATGGCGTACGGCACCGCGCCGATCGCGCTTCGAGGGCTCAAGACCTCCGTGTCGATCTCCACCTCGAGCCAGAGCGGGGTGCCATCGAACACGCTCGCGTCCAGGGGTGTCCCGGCGCTCCCGAGCTCGGTGAGCACCAGTCCGCCCGCGACGCTCAGGTTGTGAGTCTCCGTCCAGACTTCGTTGCCGTTCGTGGCCGCGTTGAAGAGCCTGAACACGACGCTGACGTTGCCGTCCACGGGACCCGAGGACGTGGACAGGCTGCCTGAGAAGGGCACGCTGATCGGCACCTGCGCTTGGCTCGCCGCGCCCATCAAGGACACGGCGACGAAGGCGATACCGGCGCACAGATAGTGAGAGTAAGTACGACGCATGGGATGCTCCAATATATATATCCAAGGGGAAAATAAAGAACTTGGCCCTAGGGGGCCGTGGGCGCTGCACACTCGAGTCGGTGGCTCGGCCCCGTCGCCGTCAGCTGGTGGCCTGGGCGCCCGAGCTGAAACGTGAGCTGGTAGGTCGAGCTGTGGATCCGGCCGTTCGCGCTGTTGAGTTCCATCGGTGCTCGGGCGCGCGTCGGGTTCATCGGTCCTGTGCCGCCGGTGGTCCCTCCCACGCCGGCGGACGACGTGCCTGCGGTGGCGCCCGTACCTCCGACTCCCCCGACGCCGGCGGATGACGTGCCCGCCGCGGCGCCAGCGCCACCGACGCCCCCCGCGCCGGCAGACGACGTGCCCGCGGTGGCTCCGGCTCCTCCGAGCCCCCCGTCGCCGCCTTGGGCAGCCGTGCCGCCTTGGGCCGCCGCGCCGCCGCTATTGGAGCCGGCGCTCCCCGAGGTGCCTCCGGTCGCTGTTTCACCCGAGGGGCGGTCCTCCGCAGCGCACCCGATTATTCCAATCAAAGCCAAAGTCAACCAGCAGCTCGTCCGTTTCATCGCTCTCATCCAAGGCACCGGGTCCTTCTGGGTAGAGGTCGCGTTCTCGAAGTTGTGAGTGAAAAAGATCAGTCGCCACTAAGCTTGGGGAGTGTCCGAGGAGTTGGAACAGCAGATCCTCGCCTCACATGCCGCAGGGGAACTGAGCGAGGCGTTGACACGGGCCCTTGAGGGCTACGGGGACGAAGTGCTGGGGTTCTTGCTCGTGCGTCTCCGTGGGGACTCCGCGTCTGCCGCCGATGTCTTCTCCATTCTGAGCGAGGACCTGTGGCGAGGTCTCGGAGGTTTCCGTGGAGAAAGTTCTTTTCGAACGTGGATGTACGTGTTGGCGCGGAACGCCGCCCATCGCTACATGCGCGCTTCCGCCGCGGAGCGCCGGCGTCGCGCGTCACTGTCGGAAATCCCAGAGCCCGCACAGCGCGTACGAACCGAGACGCTCGCGCTGCTTCGCACGGGGTTCAAAGAACGCCTGGCGTCGCTACGCGCAGAGCTCGATCCGGAAGATGAGCAGCTCCTGGTTCTGCGTCTGAACCGCGGCTTGGACTGGAAGTCCGTGGCGGCCATCCTCGTCGGTGAGACAGACGTGGAAGGGGTCGAAGTCGTCCGGGCTGCGGCGCGCTACCGGCAGCGCTATCGCGCGCTGAAGGTACGGCTGAAATCAAAGCTGCAAGAAGTCGAGGCTCGGGAAGTTGAGCCTAATAGCCTCGCGGAAACATAGCGCCCGGGTTGCTCTGCGCGGCGGGCGCGCTAGGCTGTCCAGGTGAGTTCTGAGTCGCGGGGGAGTTGGCGGATTCGCTGCACCAACACGCGGAGCTGCTCTGCGCGGATCGGAGTCGCTGCCGCCGTCGCCGGTCTCCTCGCACACGCTTGCATGCCCCCCGCTGAACCTCCTCGGCCCAGCCAGGAGCCTGCTCGCTCCTCACCCGCTGTCTCCGCGGCGCCGAAAGCAACGCCGCCCGACGCTCCTCACCCCCAAGCCCCGGATGCGGCAAGGGACACTGCCCAGCCGATCGTCGACGAGCCTGTGGCGCCAGGACTGGCTCCGCTAGCGGCGGGCGATGAGTTTCAGCTGCTGCCCGTCGAGGGTTACCGCGATGCTGTCGTCGCGTTACCTCTCGGAATTACCGAGAAGCGGCCTGTGCTGCTGGCGCTACACGGTAACTATGACCGACCTGAGTGGCAGTGCATGGTGTGGTCGGAGCTGGTCAAGCATCAGGCGTTCGTGGTGTGTCCTCGGGGCGTGCCGCGCACCGACGCACCGAAGTCAGAGGACCGCTGGACCTACGGGGGCATCCCGGGCACGCTGAAAGAAAGCTACGCGGCGCTGGCAGCTGCTCGCGCTAGCTACGCAGACTATGTGAATCCGGCGCCGGCCATGTTCACCGGCTTCTCGCTGGGCGCCATCTACGGGGTGCACG
This sequence comes from Polyangia bacterium, assembly GCA_030433055.1. Lineage (GTDB taxonomy): Bacteria > Myxococcota_A > Polyangia > Polyangiales > Polyangiaceae > JAHBVY01. Next base: position 5,686 of record JAUILJ010000106.1, on the reverse strand, counting down.
TGCTCGGCGCTGACGCCAAGAAGCGCGCGGCGTTCGGGGCGGGGCAGGAGCCCCCCTTCAAGTATGCCGTGCTCATCGAGGGCGGGTATCAAGGTTGGTATGCTGGTCGCGCCAAGCAGTTCCGCGCGGATGGAGCCGTGGGAGTGCTCTTCGGCTGTGGTCAATACGCCTGTCGGTCCAAGTCACAGGGGTTGCTGAAGCTCCTGGCGCGCGCGGATCTTCGCGCGAGCGTCGCCTTTGGAGGCAATGTCGGGCACACCTACGATGGCAAGGTGGCGGCTGCCGTGGCCGAGCAGCTGCCCGCGCTGCTGGCCGATGATCCCGTCTGGGCGCCTGTAGTTGGCGCACTTACCCCCCAGAAATAGCCTCATTCTCTGGGTGAGCTGGTTCGCCTCTGCAGCGTAGTTGACTGGCTCCGCCTCTCAATCTAAAACTGTTTTAGATGGTGCGGCGCACCGAGCCACGGAGGAGACGCCCTTGAGTCAGATCCCCCTCGAGTTGGTCAACCTGGAGCAGGCGCGTGGGCGCTATGGTGCCGAGGTCGACGAGTACGCCCACTTCTTCTACGCGACGGACCCCTTGGCTGATGCGGTGATCGAAGACTTCGAGCGAGTCGGTTGGCAGCGTGGCTTCGAGATGCTGGCGCGGGCGCTGGACCATGGGGCGGACGCCGTGGCGGGCGCTCCGCAGAGCCTCAAGGCGCTGTTCCGGCACGTGGACCGTGTGCCCGACTGGGTCGACTGGCAGCGCATGGACCTTGGCGCCCGGACCTTCCAGCGCGGCGGGATTCACGCCAATGTCGTGCTGAGCGCCGTCAGCCTGATGGTGGCCTATCGCTCCTCGGTCGCCAACAAGCCGCTGTTGTTCACGCGCGCACTAGAGCAGATGGCTCCCCGTCGCCTCGCGGAAACGGGTCGCTTCGTGGTCGCGGTGTGTCAGGCAGGCGGGCTCAGGCGCGGCGCCGAGGGCTTCAAGCTCGCGCTCAGGGTGCGGTTGATGCACGCGAAAGTGCGGCACCTGATCCAGCGCTCTCCGCGTTGGGACGAGGCTCGCTGGGGTGCGCCCATCAATCAGGCCAACATGGCTGGAACGACGATGCTGTTCTCCCTCGCGCTGGTCGATGGCCTGCGCAAGCTAGGTTTTCACATCTCTGAACGTGAGGGAGCCGCGGTGATGCATCTGTGGCGCTACGCGGGGTGGCTCTCGGGCGTCGATGAACGGCTGCTGTTCGATGACGAAGAATCCGCGCGGCATTTATATGAGCTGGGCTCGTTGATTCAGCCTGGCGCCGATGACGGTGGCCGCGCGTTGGCCGCGGCGCTCAGCAAGGCCCCACAGCTCCACGCGCGCAACCCGGTGGAGAAGGCCGTGGGGCGCGTCGTCGTGCGCTACATCGACGGGATGGCCTGGGCCCTCAACGGTGAAGAGTTGGCCGAAGATCTGCGCATACGCCACCGCCCGTGGCGCCACGCCATCCACCTCTCCCGCATGATGATCCGACCGCTGGAAGGCTTCCGGCGCAGCGTGCCCTACGGCTCGCGCCTGTTCGCTGCGTGGGGCAACCGCACGATGCATCGCGGGATTGCCGTGCAGCTACGGGGCCTCGACGCCGACTTCAAGCCACCGGTTCGCCTGCCCAGCGTCCCACCCCCGAGCGTCATCAGGGCGGCGTAGAGCTGCCCGGGCTTTGGGCTGACGAATGAGGTAGCCGCGCTCGGAGATTGTCGTCGGCTCATACTGGCGCTAGGTCACCTCTCAGTATGACGGACCGCAAGCTGAAGGTGATGACAGCGTTGGGCAGTGACCGACCCGGGTTGGTGAAAGCCATCTCTGCGTTGATTCACGGTTCGGGCGCTAACCTCGAAGACAGCCGCATGGCGATTCTCGGTGGCGAGTTCGCGCTGGTGCTCATGTACTCGGGTAGCCCCGACGCGCTCGAACGCGTCCAGGCAGGCACCGAGTCGCTCGGTTCGAAGCTCGAGCTGCAGTTCGTCATCAAGGACACCGCGAACCCCGCAGCGCGCCCCTATCGCTCTTATCGGTTGAAGGTCAGTGGTCTGGATCATCCGGGCATCGTTGAGCGGGTCACGGATGTGCTGGCGCTGCGGCAGGTGAACGTGGAGTCCCTGGATACCCGGCTCGCCCACCTGCCCATGACGGGTACGCCGACGTTCGTGCTCGACACCGTGCTGCAAATCCCCCCGGAAGTGACCATCGGGGAGCTGCGCAAAGCGCTGAGCGAGCTGTGCGACAGCGCGGAGCTGGATTTTCAGCTCGAAGCGCGTATCTAGCGACGCCGTGCAGGAGCTCCCGGGCCGTCAAGGGCTCGGGCTCAGCCTCCCAGGTTGGGGGTGAGGTCAGCCGTACGCGAGCTCAGGCGGACCTTCCATCAACTGTACCGCAGAGAGCACCAGCTCTCGCAGCTTCGGTTCGTCGCGTGCGATGTGCCCCAAATGCCCGTCCACTGCGAGAAACGCGAAGCCGTGCACGAGCGCCCAGGCACCGAAGATCAGAGTCTCTTCCCGTACCCGCGCGGCAACGTTTGCGGCGCCAGCCACGAGCGCTTCGCGCACCAGCGTGAAGGCTGTGACAGCGCTCGCCGCCAGCTCCGCGTGCTCGGTGTTCCTGAGCACGCGGCGGCTCACCATGACGCGGAAATGGGAAGGATGGGTCGCGGCGAACACCACGTACTCCACTCCCATGGCTTGAGCGATCGCCGTGGGGTGCTGGTGTTGCTTGGCCACGGTTTGAAGGCGGCCCGCGAGCAAATGAAAACCTTCGGTAGCCACCGCCGCAAGCAGCGCCTCTTTGTCTGCGAAGTGGTGATAGGGCGCCGCGTCGCTGACCCCAGCAGCCTTGGCGGCAGCGCGCAGCGTAAACGCCTCCGGACCCATCGCCTCAATCAGGTCCAGGGTGGCGTCGAGCAGTGCACGCCGCAGGTCACCATGATGATAGGTGCCTGCCTTCTTGCTGAGCGCGCGCTTCTTCTGTGGCATCAATCGTTGGTCTGCGACCTGCAGTGGGCGGGAAGTGTGCGGCTTCGCGGTGGTGCACCACGAAGAAGGGAAGCACGCGGAGCGCGGCATTTTCCGTCAGCTCGGGTGTCCATAGAGACACTGACTCTAGTCTTTGTCACGGGCGCTTAGCGGCGATTTGTTGGTGACCCGCCAAGCCTGAGCAGGGCTCCGTTCCTGGACTTGAATCAGAGTGGGTCGCGCGCGCGACTCGTCGCTGCTCGAGTTGGTTGTGCGGTGCCGGGAAGCGGGCTAGGTGTCCGCTTCGTTCATCGACCCCCGGTTCGACTCGCGAAGCGGGCACTCCGGGGCGGCGTGAACGCCTGAACAGGCCTTTGCAAAGCGCCTCACCCCTGGCTCACAAGCTCCGGAAATCGAAAAAGAATTTTGAGCGGTCTGGGCCGGATTCAGCGCCTTATCAGTTTGTTTGAGGGCGCTTGCCCGGCTCTGCTTGACACAGGCCCCGCCGCAAGTACCCTTCCGCTCCCCCGCAGCCCGGGATCCATTTTCTAGGCTGTGGAGCGCCTTCGAAGCGCAGGACCCTGCAGTCAGGTTCGCGCGTCGGGCTCCCTTCGAGTCAGGGTGCGAACCAAACCCAAGTCCAAATCAGTGGCAATCGCCACGACGCAGCAGGCCAATGCCCACTATTCAACAGCTCATTCGCAGCGGTCGCAAAGCCGCCGCCGCAAAGACGGACTCGCCGGCACTCAAGTCGTGCCCGCAGAAGCGCGGAGTTTGCACCCGCGTCTACACCACGACCCCGAAGAAGCCGAACTCGGCGCTTCGTAAGGTGTGTCGTGTGCGTCTCACCAACGGGATGGAGGTCACGAGCTACATCCCCGGTGAAGGACACAACCTCCAGGAGCACAGCGTCGTGCTCATTCGTGGCGGTCGTGTGAAGGACCTGCCCGGTGTTCGCTACCACGTGGTGCGCGGCACGCTCGACGCGTCGGGCGCTTCGGGTCCGAGCAGCACGAACAAGGCTAACCGTAACCGCAAGCGTTCCAAGTACGGCGTCAAGCGCCCGAAGTCCTGAGGTCAGAGCAATGCCCCGTAGGCGCGAAGTTCCCAAGCGGAAAATCACCCCCGATCCCAAGTACAAGGACAAGCTCGCCGCGAAGTTCATGAATGCCCTGATGCTCGACGGAAAGAAGAGCACCGCTGAAGGCATCATGTACGGCGCGTTCGACATCATCGAGGCCCGCTTCAAGCAGGATCCCCTCGAGGTGTTCCGCAAGGCCCTGGACAACGTGAAGCCCCGCCTGGAGGTCAAGAGCCGCCGAGTTGGTGGTGCCACTTACCAGGTTCCCGTGGAGGTTCGCCCCGAGCGTCGCGTCGCCCTCGCCATGCGTTGGCTGGTCGGCTTCTCGCGTAGCCGCGGGGAAAAGACGATGCGCGAGCGCCTTGCGGCCGAGTTCGTCGACGCCAGCCAGCTGCGTGGCGGCGCCGTGAAGCGCAAGGACGACACCCACAAGATGGCAGACGCGAACAAGGCGTTCGCTCACTACCGCTGGTAGTTCGGTCCGTTAGAGACGAAGCCCTTCGAGTTCAGGAGTCACCGCGCGGCGATGCGTCAGCTCACATAAGGATCGGGTTACGAAATCCGTCGGCAAGAGCCGACCCTCTGAGGAGCCACACCAGCCGGTGCCTCAGGGGAGCTAGCCAAAGCTAGTCACGATTGGCGTACCCCGAACCCCTTCTAGGCGAGGACCTTCCGTGTCCACGCGCTCTTCAAGAAAGTGAAGAGCCGAGCCTAGAGGGGGTTTCGTCCGTTACGAGCACGGATCAATCACATCGAACAAACCGCACGGAAACGCCGAACTACACCCTTCAGCTTGAGAGCAAGTCATCCGAGTCCAGCATGGCACGCGAGTTTCCCCTAGAGCGCACCCGAAACATCGGGATCATGGCGCACATCGACGCGGGTAAGACCACGACGACGGAACGCGTGCTGTTCTACACCGGCATCACTCACAAGATCGGTGAGGTGCATGACGGCGCTGCCACCATGGACTGGATGGAGCAGGAGCAGGAGCGCGGCATCACGATCACCAGCGCTGCCACGAACTGCTTCTGGACTCCGACGGAGGGTAGCGGTCCGCTCGCCGGTGAGCAGCATCGGGTCAACATCATCGACACTCCTGGTCACGTCGATTTCACCATCGAGGTCGAGCGCTCGTTGCGGGTGCTGGACGGGGCGGTCGCGGTGTTCGACGGAGGCAACGGCGTCGAGCCGCAGAGCGAGACTGTCTGGCGACAGGCGGATCGCTACAACGTCCCGCGCATCGCGTTCATCAACAAGATGGACAAGCTGGGTGCCGACTTTCAGATGAACCTGGACTCCATGAAGGAGCGCCTGGGAACCATCCCGGTGCCGATTCAGTGGCCCGTTGGAGAAGCCGACCAGCATCGCGGCATGGTCGACCTCATCCGCATGAGGGCGGCCATCTTCGACAACGAGACGCTGGGAGCCAGCTTCGAGTGGACCGACGTCCCCGCGGACCTGCAAGACAAGTGTGCGGAGATGCGCGAGGCGATGATCGAGGCCTGTGCAGACGTCGACGACTCGATCATGGAGAAGTTCCTCGAAGGGGGCGCGGACGCGATCTCAGAAGACGAGATCCACGCTGCCCTGCGGAAAGGGACCATCGACTTCAAGTTCGTGCCCGTCC
>JAUILJ010000105.1 GCA_030433055.1 Polyangia bacterium | reverse complement strand
GCCGCCGATCCGAACGTGCTCTTCGGGTTGGGGTTGGGCTTGGAAGGCGTCGCGCAGAACTGGGCAGGCAACCCCGGCATACGGCTCTCCACCGACACCACCGTTGCGTTCGAGTTCACCGATTCGCGCCCGCGCGTCGGGCACCTGCGGACGCTGTTCACGCTCGGTATCGAGCGCTGGCTGCCCGCGCGCTGGGGGGTGGGGATCACCGCGGAGCGAGTGATTATCGACAGCGGAGACCGCCGCACGCAGTCAGAGTCCCTGGTCGCGACGTTGATGGGTGAGCTACGCCTGGCGCTCGGAGATCGCGTGGACGGAGTGTTCGGTACCCTCTTCGACATCCAAGTGGGTGAGCCGCGGGTCGTGCGGGAAGACGGCGGAGCGCTCGAGCGGCATCGCGTGCGCCTGAGCGCGTACCTCGGAGTCGCGATCACGGCCGCAGGCGATCGCTAGCATAATTTCCATACGCTAATTAGCGATACTGTTCATCCATCGAGCGCCCCATCGTCGCGACCGCGCGCCGCCGTCCCAGGAGCCGCGTGAGCAACGACGCGACGAGACGATTGCTACGTCCCACGACATAGCTCGGGCCTGAACCGAGCGCATCCAACGCCTCCCTCGCGACCGCTTCGGGATCCATGACCGGGGGTGAGAGCGCGCCAGCATGCTTCGGCTGCGTCTTGGTGTATCCCGGCGTCCTGGTGGCCCCAGCGCACGCTGCCATCACGCTGACGCCGTCACGCTTCAGCTCGTGCCACAGCGACTCCGCCAACACGAGATCGAAGGCCTTGGTTGCCGCATAGCTCGCGACCCGAGGCGTGCCCTGGAGCCCAGCGAGCGAGCTCATCAACAGCAGGCCACCGCGCCCCCGACGTTGCAGCCTGGGCGCCAGCCAGTGGGCGAAGATCAAGGCACCTCGGGCATTGACGTCCAGCGTTCGCAGCTTGGCCTGCAGGCTCTGCTCATTGAACAACGTCACTTCGGAGAACGCTGCGTTGTAGATACCGAGCCCCACGTCGAGGTCCGCGGCTTCTTCGATCAACCGGCGCTGCCCTTCCAGCTCCGCCAAGTCGATGACGAGCGACCGCACCTCCACAGCGTACGTTTCGGAGAGCCGTCGGGCCACGTCGCCCAGTGGCTGGTCACGCTCTGCTACCAAGATCAGCCGAAATCCCCTGCGCGCGAGCTCTTCACCAAACGCAGCGCCGATCCCTTCGGAGCCTCCGGCAACGATCGCCCAAGGTCCGAAGCGCTCAAAGTAGTCGCGAGACATCGAGGCGTAGCTTCAACCCACGACACCTGGTTGGAAAGGAGCGGAAGCGGATACCGAGCGTCTTCTTTGCGAGGTGCCGAACACCTTGAAAGCAAAGCGGCTCTACGACAGCTGGCCCCGCTGAGACAAAACGAAACGCCCCGAACCCGGTTTCGCCCCCCCTCAGCAACCCACCCGACGCACCGCGGGCGCCCCGTGAGTTTGAACGCGCGGATCTGGCCTTTTTCCAAGCGACACTCTAGGAAAGAAGATCTCGTGTCTGGCCCGCTCACTGGCTCCCCTCTCGACTCGAGCTACCACGTCGAGGCGCTGCTCGGCCGCGGCAGCATGGGGAACGTGTACCTGGCGCGAGAGATCCAGAGCGGCCTGGAAGTAGCGATCAAGGTCGCGCGGCACGCGACGCGGGAGGCGCGAGAACGCTTTCGCAGGGAGGTGGAGGTATCCGCGAAGGTATCCCACCCCAACGTGGTGGAGATTCTGGATTACGGAGAGGCCCATCTCCACGACGAAGATGGTGTGCCTTATCTCGTGATGGAGCGGCTCCAGGGTGAGACGCTGGGTGAGCACTTCCAGCGGCCGGAGCTCTACAAGGACCCGGAAGCCCACGTCCGCTACACGTTGAGCATCGTCCGTCAGGCAGCGATGGGCCTCGACGCAGCACACTCCGTCGGCATCGTGCACCGCGACGTCAAGCCAGACAACCTGTTTCTGTGCGGTAATGGGGAGCAGCCCACGGTCAAGCTGTTCGACTTCGGCCTCGCGAAGCTCGCTGACGAGCCACCGCTCTCGAGAGGCATGGTCGCGGGCACGATCGAGTACATGGCGCCAGAGCAGGTGCTCACTGAAGGCGCCGACGCGCGAGCGGATGTGTACGGCCTCGGCGTGGTGATGTTCCGCCTGTTGACCCGCGAGCTACCCTTCGACGAGGCCCTGAAGACCGAACTGCTGGCTCACCAGCTACTCTCCCCAGCGCCGCCCCCCTCCTGGCTGCTCGAAGCCATTCCGGAGTCGATCGAGCGCATCGTCCTGTCGGCGCTGCGCAAGCACCCAGAGAACCGCTATCCAAACATGGATGCGCTGATCGGGGACATCGACCGCGCGCTTCAGGGCCGTGAGGAAGAAGTGCGGGGCGCCGAGCTCCGTCACCAACCCGACGGCTACACGCCAGTTACCCCGCTGGGGGAGCGCACGCTCGAGCGACTGCGTGACATCCAGAGCCGGCCGTCGCACCCTCCTCCGTCGCGCCCCGACGCCACATCGACTTGAAACGGCGTGCCCGAGGGCTCCAAGTCCCCGGGCGCTCCGCGCTTCGTCTCTGCTGGGGCCCAACGCCCCTGGCCAGGCCGAAATCGACCCGCTTGGGCACCCAACTGTCGTGCTCCGGGTGCGCGGGGTGGGCGCCCCGCCGGCTCAGGGCGCCTTGCTCGAGAGCTTCGTGCGGTTCGCCAAGAAGTCGATCAGGTCCATCTTGGTGAGCACGGCCTGAACGTGACGCTGCTCGTCGACGACGATGGCGACCTCGCCCCGCTCGAAGATCTCCTGCAGGCAAGCCGCAGCATCATGAGGAGAAACCGTGGAAACGCGTCGGACCATCACCTCCGCGATCGACGAGTCGCGGTTGCGCCCCTGCACCAGCTGCAGCAGCAGGTCCGTTTCCGTGATGATTCCCGTCAAGCCACCCTGGGAGGTGCAAGGCATCTGAGAGATCCCGTGGCGCTTGAACAGCTCGACCGCGTCGCCGAGTGAGCGATCGTCAGGCACGGTGATCACCGTCTGAGGCGGCCGGCTGCGTACCATCTCGCCGATCGTGCCCATTTCCCAGTCCGCTGAGGCGAAGCCGTTCTGACGCATCCAGGCGTCGTCCACGAACTTGGTCAGGTAGTTGCGAATGCTGTCCGGCAGCACCACACACACGCGCGCGCCCTCAGGCAGCTCACGGCACACCTGGAGCGCAGCCCACACGGCGGCGCCAGAGGACCCACCACACAGCAATCCTTCCGTACGGATCAGCTGGCGGGCGACGCGGAACGAATCGCGGTCGTTCGACTTGACCCAGCTATCCACCAGCGAGCGGTCGAGCACGTCCGGGATGAAGTCATACCCAATGCCCTCCACCTTGTAAGAGCGGATGTCACCCGGCCCCGCCAGGATGGATCCTTCAGGGTCGACGCCGATGATCTTGCAGCTCGGGATCTCCTTCTTCAAGACCCGCGCGATGCCGGTGATCGTACCGCCGGTCCCAGCGGTCGCGACCAGTGCATCGAGGCGACCTTCGCACTGCTCGACGATCTCGCGCCCGGTGCCCTCGACGTGAGCCAGCGGGTTGTCCTCGTTCGAGTACTGATCGAGGATGTGAGAGTTCGGGATCACCTCGCGCAGGCGCTTCGCCACGCCGATGTGACTCTCCGGCGAATCCCACGCTGCTTCCGTGGGGGTACGGATGATCTCGGCTCCCAGAGACTCGAGCACCACCTGCTTCTCTCGGCTCATCTTCTCTGGCATCGTGATGATCATGCGATAGCCGCGAACGGCCGCAGCCATGGCCAAGCCGATCCCCGTGTTGCCGCTGGTTGGCTCGATCAGGGTGTCCCCAGGCTTGATGCGCCCAGACTTTTCCGCTTCGAGCAGCATACGCACACCGATGCGGTCCTTCACGGAACCACCGGGGTTCATGAACTCGAGCTTGCCAAACAACTCGCAGGGCAAGTTGTGGGCGATCCTCGAGAGCTTGACCATCGGGGTGCCCCCAACCGCATCCAGAATCGACTCGTGCACCAACGCCATCTGATTGTCTCCTACGCGCCTCGCGCGGCTGCTCGTTCAGGCCATTCGGACTCAGCTCAGGGCCGGCCGAGGCTCGCGTCGTAGTACTGCCCTGGGAGCGGGACGGCAATCGAACAACGCGCTCGACTGCAGGTGTCCACCCCTCATCAGCAACATGCTTCAGTGCGTGCTTCGGTGAGCTGGTTTCGCTGCGCGTCATCGGCCCCGCACGCGTGCGGGGCATGTGCAACACTCCCGCGCGGTGTCCCACTCGAACGCGCTGCCCGAGACAGCCAGCTGGCTCACGCCGATTCGACAGCGACTGATCCGTTTCGAACGCCGTTCGCTGCCAAAGGCCGAGTTGCGACCTGCTGCGGTCGCTTTCACCCTGGTGGCCGAGGCCTCGGGGCCGGCGTTCATCCTCACTCAGCGCTCCCGCGATCTTTCCCGACATCCGGGCCAGTTCGCATTGCCGGGCGGGCGCCTGGATCCCGGAGAGACGCCCATCGTCGCCGCGCTGCGCGAGCTCGAGGAGGAGGTCGGGCTGGACCTGCCCGGCGACAGCGTGCTCGGTTGCCTCGATGATTTCGAGACCCGCTCCGGCTTCCGGATGACCCCCGTCGTGCTGTGGGGGGGCTGCGCGCCCACGCTCCGGGCCGACCCATCGGAGGTCGGAGCCATCCTACGCATCCCGCTCGCCGCGCTCGAGCGCGAGGAACTGATCGACCTCTGGCCAATCCCGGAGAGCGATCGCCCTGTGCTGTCGATGCGCATCGGCGAGCTGAGGATCTTCGCCCCCACCGCCGCGCTGATCTATCAGTTTCGCGAGGTCGCGCTGTTCGGTCGCGCGACACGAGTCGCTCACTACGAACAGCCGTTGTTCGCCTGGAGCTAGCTGTCCCCAGTAGTCTCGAGGGAGTAGCCTTCCCTCATGAGCAATGCGCAGCGCCAGGTGGTGCTGGTTCGAGAGACCGGCGGTGTCGAGGCCCTCGAGCTGGTGAGCGAAGCCGTTCCAGAACCGGGGCCCGGAGAGGCTCAGGTCAAGCACACGGCGATCGGTCTCAATTTCATCGACACATATTTCCGCACGGGTTTATACAAGGCACCGAGCTTGCCTTTCACACCTGGAGCGGAGGGTGCCGGGATAGTGACCGCACTGGGCGCCGGCGTGACGGGGCTCGAGGTCGGTGACCGAGTCGCTTATGCGGGAGCGAGCCTGGGGGCGTACAGCGACGTACGCGTGGTGGCCGCCGATCGCCTGGTACCGCTACCCGACGACGTGAGCGATGACGCCGCTGCGGCGATCTTGCTCAAGGGCCTGACGGCTGAGTACTTGCTCCGCCGCACCTATCGGGTTCGGGGGGGAGAGACCATCCTGGTGCACGCTGGGGCCGGCGGCGTTGGCAGCTTGCTATGCCAGTGGGGCAAGCACCTGGGCGCTCGAGTGATTGCCACGGTCGGCAGTGAAGCCAAGGCGCGGCTCGCTCGTCAGTACGGGGCGAGCGAGATCATTCTTTACCGCAAGGAATCAGTGCCCCAACGGGTGCGAGATCTCACCGACGGCGCCGGCGTGCCCGTGGTCTACGACTCGGTTGGCCAGGACACCTTCATGGACTCGCTGGATTGTTTATCTCCGCGTGGAATGATGGTCAGTTTTGGACAGTCTTCAGGCAAGGTTCCGCCGCTGGACATCGGCGTCCTGAGCCAGAAAGGCTCACTGTTCCTCACTCGCCCGACACTGGCTACCTACACACGCGACCGCGCCGAGCTGCTCGAGTCAAGCCAGGCCCTGTTCGCCGCGATGCGCGACGGCGCGGTACGGCACCACATCGGCCAGCGCTATCGCTTGAGCGAAGTGAGGCAAGCCCACCGCGACCTCGAGGCGCGCAAGACATTCGGCTCGAGCATCCTGATTCCATGACTCGCCGCCAAGCGCCCCGGCACGCGCCCACGCTCAGCCTGGCGCTACTGTTGGTCGGTGCCAGCGTCGGCGCTGCGTGTGCTGGAGGTTCAAGCCAGATCCATACGGCAACGTCCGCTGCGCCACATCCAAGTGCACCCGCAAGGGCCTCGAGCGCCTGGCCCACACCCGCGCCACGTCCTGCGGGTTACAGCAAGCAGGAGTCATCACTCGCGCTTTCTTCGGCAGGCGAGGCTCCACGACAGCGCCTCTTTCGCGACTTCTCCAGCTTTCGCCCCGATGCGCAGCTCAGGCGCTTCGCGGCACACAGCCTGACCCAGATCGGCGACGACGCGTCGAAGCGTCTCACGCTTCATGCACGGGTCAGGATGCCCGACCTTCCCGATTCGTCCGCACGACGCGCGCATTTGCTGTTCGAGCTGCCGGACGCCGAGCAGCGCCTGAGCACCCAGATACTGGATTTGGGCTTCGAGGATCGAAGTGACGCTCCCTTTCTGGGCTTTGCGCGGGCGCTACTCCCCAGCCTGCTACTCGACCCCCTGCCAAGAGGCCCGGTCGGTGTGGGCGCCACGTGGCAAGTCGATCTGCATTTCGAAGAGGCGGTTGGCGACGTCGTCTCCCGGCGTCGATACCGGCTGGTCGAGTGGCGTGATGCGAAGTCGCTGGGGCTCGCCCAGCATGCCCCTGTCGCGTTGCTGGAGTGCGAGTGGCGAGACGCGGTGGCGGACGGGCCAGAGCAGCTCACCACGGGCCAGCTCTGGCACTCTGCCGCGTGGCTGTACCCCGTTGGCCACTTGCATCAGCAAACCCGAGATGGCCAAGTCAGCCTCGAAACGATCTTGGTCATCGACAACCCGGAATGGCCAAAACTGAGCCAAATCGTGGATCCCCGAGCCGACGTGGAGTGAAGCAATCTCGCGGACTTTGGCCCCGCACCCGACGGAATGATGTAACAATGACTGCCGGGCGGCGCGGCGCCGAGCGCCAGCTGTCCATGGGGAAAGGACACGGGATGCGTTACATCGCGACAGGTCTGAGCGACGTCGGTCAAAAGCGAGAGAACAACGAAGACTCTTTTCTGATCGACAATGATCTCGGCCTGTACGTGGTGTGCGACGGGATGGGGGGCCACCAGGGCGGCGAGGTGGCTTCTCGCTTGGCCGTCGACACCGCCGCACGCGTTCTGGAGGAGTCACACGCCAGCTTCGCCGATCTGGTCAAGACGAAGGACGGTCGCAACGCTCTGGTCCAGCTGGTGGAGACCGCGATCGAAGCCGCGTGTCGCGAGGTCTTCTCCAGAGCGAACGCTGACCCGAGGCTGCGCGGAATGGGCACGACGCTCACCTTGCTCCTGCTGGTCGGAGACTTTGCGGTGATGGGGCACGTCGGAGACAGCAGGCTCTACCTGTACCGCCAGGGCCAAGTGCATCAGCTGAGTTCGGATCACACGTTCGTGGCCAGCCTGATCAGCAGCGGCACGATCAGCCCGGAGGACGCCAAGCGTCATCCCTACGCCTCGGTGCTCACCCGCTCGCTTGGAGTTCAGGAGACCGTGCTGGTCGATACCTTGCTGTTCGACGTGCTGCCGGGAGACACGATGGTGTTGTGCTCCGACGGGCTGAGCGGCGCCTTGGAGAGCCCTGAAGAGCTCGGCATGATCCTCGAGGAAAATCACGTGGAGTCGCTGCCTCAGACGTTGGTAGATCTCGCGAACGTTCGCGGAGGTAGTGACAACGTAACCGTGGTCTGTGTTCGCTCCGCACGTGCGCCCGCGGACACCCTGCTCGAGCAAGACTTCGAGCTGAGCGCCGAAAACAAGGTGGAGCTGAAGGTCCTCGAGAGCTCCTTCCTGTGCCAGGAGCTGCGTATGGACGGCCTGCTTCGCGTGCTCAACCTGGCAGACGTCACCGCGCTCGCCATCGGTGAGCGACCGCTGATCCGCGGGGATTCGTCCGACGGAATGCTGCTTGTGATTCGAGGTCGGCTGCGGGAGTCGGGGCCGCTCGGCGAGCGCGATCTGACCCGAGGTCACCACGCCCAGGCGACCGCCTTGATCAACCCCCATGCGTCGGAGGTAAGCCTGGAGGCGGTCGAGCCGACCTGGTTGATCCGTCTCGATGGCCCACGCTTTCGACGCCTGATTCAGCGCCGTCCCACGCTGGGCGTGCGGTTGCTACGCAACCTGGCACGCCAGCTATCGGCGGAGCTGATTCAGCAGGCCGAGCCGCCTCCGAGCTGAGCCCAGAGCGCCGGTCGGTTGCTGCCTAGAACAACAACCGCGCGAAGCAGTGGGCCTTGCCAGTGTCAGGCTCCGAGAGCAACCGAGCGCATGCTCCCAGGCGCGAACCGGAACTGCAGGGGACCTCGAACAGCCTGAGCGACACCCGATAGCGGCGACCAGCGAAGCACGGCCGCGCGAAAGCCAGCTCCAGCTCGGTGCCCATGACATCGAACCCGCACCCCAAAACCCCGAGGCGGCGGAGGGCGGCCTCTTCGATCACTCTCGGGTACACCAGGCTGTTCACGTGCTGGTTCGAGTCGGTGTGGACCAGACCGAAGTACAGCACCTGAGGGTCTGGCGCTTCCGCAGCGTCAATCCAGCGCGCGCCTTCGGGCAGCTCCAGCGCTCGCGCGGGGTCCTGCCACTCGTACACTTCGCTGGGCACTTCCGAGACTCCGAGGCCAGCTGGGAGGCTCAGCACCCGGCGCTGGCCGGCGGGCGCGAAGGGTCGCGTCCAAACTTGCTCCGAGAAGATGCGACCGACGTGAACCCGCTCCCCCTTGTTGTCGGGCTGTGGGTCGTAGGTTCGCTCGGCGACGCCCCAGACGTCGGTGTGAAAGTTGAGCAAGAGCCGCGTCACTTGACCATCCTGCTCCGCGCGCGCCAGCTGGTAGCGCGACGTCGCCTCAAGATGATTCCTCACGGAAACTGGTCCGCCCAGCGTCTGAATGAAGAAGCGACTGGGGATTGCCGCGATGTGCGCGCGCTTGGCCAACTCGGGCAGGGGCGTGTCACGCAGCAATTTACGCCAGGCACTGAAGCCTACACCCTGGGGGATCGCCTCCAGCCTGACGCGGCCATCCTGGACGATGTCTTCATAGCGTACCGCGTAATCCGCGGTGGCGTGCCTTCGCGGCTCGCCAGTCGCGGGGTCGTTGGGGGAGAGGGTGGGGAAAAACATAGCTGCCAAGCTCCCCCGAGACCCAAGATGTAGTGCACGGCGTCAACTCTCGCTAGGAACTAACGTTCCAGGGCGTTCCGTGGCTCACGATTGGCTGGGTTGACTGCTAACGTCGTCCAATGTTCGGGAAGGGTGGCCCAGGCTTCTGGGAGCTGGCGGAGCAAGCGCTGAGTTCCACCGAGCGCGGCTACGACTTGCTGGCGCCCAAGTTCGATTGGACGCCGTTTCGAACCCCGGACGCGATCGTTCGCGGTTGCGAGGAGTACCTGGCGCGCGCTGGTTCCGCGCCGCCAAGCAGCGCTGCCCGTCGCCCCGCCGTGGGGTCCAGCATCGATCTGTGTTGCGGCACGGGTGTCGGCCTCGAGATGTTGCTCCGCGTGACGCAGGACGCGGTCGTTGGCATCGACTTCAGCCGCAACATGCTGGAGCAAGCCCGACGGCGCATCGCGACTGGCCATGGGGCACGCCGAGGCGCACCTCACCCCCAACTGGAGCTGATCCGTGGGGATGTCATGCAGCTCGAAGAAAAGCCCGAGCTGCACTCGCGCTTCGACTGTGCGACTTGCTTCGGGGCCCTGGGGCACATCCGTGAGACAGAGGCCGAGGTTTTCTTTCGCGGAGTGCGCCGCTGCTTGGTGCCCGGGGGCCGCTTCGTTCTCGTCACCTTCGACCACCCGAAGCCGTGGCACCCCGCGTGGCTGGTTTCGCGCGTTTACAACGGGCTCACCCACGTGCGGAACTACCTGCGGCAACCGCAGTTTCACATGTACTACCTGACGTTCACCTGGCCGAAGCTTGGGCAACAGCTGGAACGCGCTGGCTTTGAGGTCAGCACGCCAGCTCAAGCGTTCGCTGCTCCGTTTCAGTCAGCGCGCTTGGTCATCGCGACCCGCCCGACTGACGCCAGCCAGCCCGCCAGGCCGGGTAGCTCAGGGGCCTGACGCATCCAGCGCTGCCCACGGCTCACGAGGCGAGATACCGCTTCCGCGCGGACGAATGGCAGATCCCGAGCGAGCGCAGCTTCACTCTCCCACCAGTCATCGGCCCCCTTGTAGCTGAGGATCATGACCAAGCGACGCACCACGTACAGCGCCCCGATCAGATGGGCGGCCCCGGCACGCTCCGCGCCCCCGAAGCTGGGCAGGTGGTTCGCAATCAAGCGGGTTTCGACCCCGGGATCGTCGGGCAGCGACTCGTCGCTGAGCAGCGTCATCATGTCTTCGATGGGATCGCCTGGGCCTGCCGCCTGCCAGTCGATGAGCACGACTGGGCGCTCGGCCTCGTCCATCATCACCATGTAGGCAGGGCTGGCCGTGTGTTTGATGAAGTTCGTTTCCGTGAGGTTTACAGCCTGACGGATCGCATCTGCGTCGAGTTCTGGCGCATCCAAGCCCGCCAGGCCGCCCAGCACCGGCACCATCTGGAGCAGCTCGTCGAGGCGCCCGTCCCTGAGGGGATCGAACACCGCATCGAGCCGCGCCTCGCGGCCCGCTCGGTGCGCTTCGGCCAGCCCGGTCAGGCAGGCATCGAGCCAGGTCTCCAGCAGCGCTTCACCGCCCTGATTGAGTTCACGGGACATGCGCCGGCTCCCGACGTCCTCGACGATGATCCACTCCTCAGACTCGGCAAGTAGCTTGGGGACGGGCACCCCGCGCTCCCCCAGCTCCCTCAAGGCTCGCGCTTCGAGCGCCAACGCTCGGGCATTGGGCCGAGACGTGGCGATCACCGAACGGCGGCCGAAGATGCAGCGAAATGACTCAGGGAGCCCCACGGGCGCGCGCCGCGGGGGCTGGACCTCCGTCGGGGTGATGCCGAGAAGCCGGGAACAGGCGTCCGCTGCCTGGGCCATCAACTTCGGGTGCTCTTCACGCACTCCTGCCATTGTCCGAAAGCGTACGCGATCGAGTGGCGTCAGGAGAGTCGCCAATTTCCGAAGGCGGGGGAAAGTGGGGCAAGTCTGAGTCGGTCGCGGCAGGAGCGCTGTTTCCTGAGCCGGAGGATGGTGCTAAGAGGGCCGCGCCGAACGCACGGAGGCTCCCCTACCCTCGGACCGCTCATGCTGCGGTCCGTCCGCCCCTGTAGCGCGGACCGACTGCGTTTCATTCACGCTTCACGGCGAGAATGGGTGTACGGCCCCAACCCTCAAGCCCAAGCGGCGCGACCCGACGAATCAGGAGTATCCAATGCCCACCCAGCGCACCCTTTGCATCATCAAGCCCGACGCCGTGGAGAAGAAGGTCCAAGGCAGCATCATTCAGCGCGTGCTCGAAGAGGGCTTTCGCATCGTCGCCATGCAGCAGGTTCAGCTGAGCCGAGCCCAGGCCGAGGGGTTCTACGCCGTGCACCGCGACCGTCCCTTCTTCGACGAACTGTGCACGTTCATGACTCGCGGACCGGTGGTGATCGCTGCTCTGGAGCGAGATGACGCGGTTGCTCACTGGCGCAAGGTGATCGGCGCGACGGACCCCGCGAAGGCCGACGAAGGCACGATCCGCAAACTGTACGGGGCCAATGTGGGAGAGAACGCCACCCACGGCTCAGACTCACCCGAAAACGGCCTGATCGAGACCGCGTATTTCTTCCCTGGACACGAGTTGCTATAGGCCCCATCTGTCGCCTGGGTTCAGGTGACCTCTTGGGGAAGTTTCTTCGGTTTGCGCTCCCGCGGGCGTGAATCTCTCTCGTGCGCGCCCCATCTTCGTTGAAGAATGGGGCGCGGGCGGTCTGGTCGCCCCTGATCGCACTCGAACGTCGCGGGCAGCAGCACACTGATCGGGAATGCTCACCACAGGAACCACTCAGCCGCGTCCCGCTGACGCCTCGTTGGAAGCTGCTCGCGGATCCCTACGTGAGACGCTGTCCGCACTACGGAACCTGGAGCAGCTGCTCAAGTCGATCCGTGTCGGACCGCGCGCTCTCTCTTCGGTCATCCCCGACGTCCACAGCTCGTGTCAGAGCCTGGCGGCGACCATCAGCTCATTGCTAGGATCGGTGGCAAGTCGGATTTCCGACCCTGCGCCCACCCACGAGCTCGAGGCGTTCGCTCTGCCCAGGGCGAGGGAGCTGGTGGAGGCGCTGGGAAAGTCGCGGCGCAAGACGCTGACGGCGAAGAAGCGCCTCGACCTGGAGCAGGTCGTGGCGATCAAGACGAACGAGCTCGATGCAGTCCGCGCCTTGGCGGAGTGCTTGGACGAGGCGTCTGGTGGCCGTCAGGTCCACATCGATCTTTCGCAGCTGGCGCAGCAGGCGCTCGCGGCGGGCGGTGAAACAGCGGGCCCCCGCGCGCACATCGGTCTGACGGCGGAGCGGCTGGGGCTCGAGCTCTCGGTCAATCCCAAGGTCGCCACGCAGCTCATCGTGTTGTGTGCGTCGGCGGTGACCGATGGTGGTCAGCGCCCCGCGCAGTTGTCGATCGGGTCTGCCCCAGGCGGCGGCTGCGAGCTGAGGCTCCAAGCGCTCGATACGGCTCCCAGCGAAGCTTACACCGTCGGACTTCCCGCGAAGATCCCGCCTACAGCCACCTGCCTGAACGCCGTGGCAGCGCTCACCCGCGCGCAGCTGACTCAGGACAATGGTGAGCTGGTGCTGCGCTGGAGCGCAGACACGACCCGCGCCAGCGGTTGACCCTGAACGTCCGTGGTCCGTCGAGCGTATGGCGCCCGGCGGAACAGTGAGGGGTCGCCCCGAGCGGAACAACTCGGCTCGAGGACGGGGCTTGCCCAGCCAACGGCGCGTCGGTACATCCATCCCCTCATGGCGAACACCGAAGCGGAAAATCTCGAGAACCTGAAGACCCTGGTCAGCGCGGCGTTCGATGATCGCAAGCTGCTAAACGACGAAGCGCACAAGCAAGCCGTCCTCGACACGCGGGCGCTCCTGGATTCAGGGAAGATCCGCGTCGCCACTCAGGATGCCCCGGGTCAGTGGAGCACCCACGCCTGGATCAAGCAGGCGGTGCTGCTGTACTTCGGTGTCGCCCAGATGCAGACCTGGCACGCGGGCCCGATCGAGTTCTTCGACAAGGTACCACTCAAGCACAACCTCCAAGAGGCAGGCGTCAGAGTGGTTCCGCCGGGAACTGTGCGATATGGCTCGTTCATCGAGAAGGGATCCATCGTGATGCCTGGCTACGTCAACATCGGCGCCTACGTGGGCGCGGGGACGATGGTCGACACGTGGGCTACCGTAGGCTCCTGCGCTCAGATCGGCCGCGAGTGCCACCTCTCGGGCGGTGTGGGGATTGGTGGCGTCCTCGAGCCGCCTGGCGCGCAACCGGTCATCATCGAAGATGGCTGCTTCATCGGCTCCCGCTGTATCGTGGTCGAGGGCGTGCTCATCGAGCGCGAGTCTGTGATCGGCGCAGGGGTCACCTTGACGGCGTCAACCACCGTGATCGACGTCACCGGGTCCGAGCCGATCGAGCACAAGGGCCGCATCCCACCTCGCAGCGTCGTGATCCCAGGAACTCGCACAAAGCGCTTCCCGGCAGGAGAATACCAAGTGCCCTGCGCGTTGATCATCGGTCAGCGCAAAGAAAGCACCGACAAGAAGACGAGCCTCAATACCGCACTCCGGGAGTTCAACG
>JAUILJ010000104.1 GCA_030433055.1 Polyangia bacterium | reverse complement strand
CTTGGCCTGGTCGCACTCGGTTGGCTACTCCGACGCCGGCGCGACTAGCCGGCTTCTGGCTCCGAGAACTGGAGCCCAGCGCTGCTGAACCGTTGCTTCAAGCGCTCGACACTGGTCCCGCGCTGCAGGTCTCGAGGTAGCAGCATGAAGGCTTCCAGCACCTCCTGCGCGGCCTCGGGAGCGCGCGCCTCCCACACCACTAGGTCCTTCTCCCGGCGAACCGAGAACTGGAAGAAAGGGCAGCAGCTCTGCTCCTGTGCCGCCAGATCGCGGACCCGCGCCTCGAGCTCGCCTTGCTCTGCGCAGCTCTCCTCCGCACGGAAGTACCAGCGGAACGCGCCGCTCAGCTGTTCGGTGCGCTCGAGGTAGACGAACAACGCGGCGAACTCCGCGAGCCGGCGCTCCTGTGCGGTCCGCCCTTCGAGCAAACACACGATCGGTCGCTGGGTGGTGGGCGTGCCACAGCCACAACCGCTGGCGGGCTTGGACATCAGCGCGCCTCCTGCAAGGCGTCTGCGCCACAGCAACCTGCCTCGCCACGTTGCAGCGCCCGCCTACGCCGCGCGCGGCTCCTCAGCGCCATCACCACCAGGACCGAAACGAAGACACCGCTGCCGACGAACAGCTCGGCGCCGGGGCCAAACCAGCGCGCGAGCCCCGCGGCGGCGCCAGCGCCGACCAAGGGCAAGAGCAACGGGAGGGCGCACCACCCAGCGCACGCGATCATCGCTGCGACCGCGGCGATGCCGACGCGACCGACCTTCGATTTCTGGACAGACCTTGAATTCATGGGACTCCTCTTCAGTGGCCTTTGCGGCCTGGAGCCTGCACTAGGCACCTCGGGCGCGTGGCGTGACCCTGCGTGGGTGCGTTTTCCGAGGTCACGTTCTGCCCGCTGCCGCCTACCGTAGCGTGCTCGACTGCTTGCCCGAGCCGCACGGGCCTCAGAGCTGCCTGACTCGCCATGGACACCGCACGTCGACAACGCATCCACGCCGCCATGGTCCGCCTCGCGGATGGCGATCGCGGCGCGTTCGACGTGTTGCTCGACGACCTGTGGCCCGTGATCCTCTCCTTCGCAGAGCGCGGCGTCGGGCGCGGCGCGGACGCGGAGGACGTGGCTCAAGAGGTGTTCTACCGAGTGTGCGCTCGAATCGCCGATTTCGACACCGAGCGCGATGGGCTCGCCTGGGTCTTTGGCATCGCGAGCTACCAGATCCTCACTCACCGGCGCCAGGTACAGCGGCGGCGGGAGGTGTTCGAGGAGGGTGCGCTGAGCCTCAGAGTCGACGACTCGGCATCTCAAGAAGATCGACTATTGGCCGCCGAGATGTCTCATGCCTTCGCAGACGCCGTTAGTTGCCTCACGGAAACTGATCGCGCGTCTCTGGGTCTTGGGGGTGAGGGAAGCGGCGCGTCCGGCGCGACGCAGCGTAAACGCAAACAACGAGCCTTGATGAGGCTGCGAGGATTCTGGAGGCGGATCTATGGTGAACCGTGAACAGCTGAAGAGCGCTGGCCTCCGAGCCTACGAGCTCGGGCGGCTGAGAGCCGCGGCGCGCACCGCCTGGGTGCTCGTGCCGCTGGTCGTGTTGTGCGCACTGTTGACCGGCGCGCACGAGACGTGCGGCTGCGCCGGCTTCCTCTTGCTCGGCGCCAGCGTCTTCTTGCGTTGGCGCAACCGGAGTGGCGCCAACGCGGTACGCCGCGGACTGCAAGCGGGCGCGCTACCCCTGGTCGCAGGGCTGCTGGTCGCCCGCTTTGCTCCGGAGTGCGCCAGTGCCCCGCTGTTCTCCGCGTGTACCGTACTCAGCCTCGCCATCGGCACCCCCGCCGGGCTGTGGCTTGGCTTTCGTATGTCTCGCGGAACGAGCGCGAGTGCGGAGTGGTTCGGCGCAGGCGGCGTCGCCGTGCTGGCGGCGACGCTGGGCTGCGTCGGCCTGGGAGTAGCAGGCTTGCTCGGCGTCAGCGCCGGCCTGCTGCTGGGCCTCACGTCCTCGAGCGCGCTCGCGCGGAGCGCTGGCTGACGTCTCACTTTCGCTTTGGGCGGTCGGTGACCGGGATGCTCTGGTTCGGGAGAGGTGGCACCTCGATGAAGCCGTGGCCAGAAGCGTCGTGACAGGAGTTGCAGGCATCGGCGGTCGCAGCGAAGGCGTCGATGAACTTGCCTCGATCATGAGATTGAAGTCCGGTGCGCAACGCAGGGATCGAGACCTTGACGAAGTCCGCGGCCAGGCCTGGCAGCACCTCGGGGTGACCTTCCTTCGGAGGTGATGCGTGGGGTAGCGTTTCCGTGAAGATTTCCTCGATCTCCCCGAGTTGGTAGTCAGCAAACTCATCGCGACCCACGGTAGCGGCGCGCCCCAGCAGCTCGAAGCGCCGCGCGACGTCGGCCATCGCGGTGCCGTAGCCGATAGTCCCGGCGCTCCCCTCACCCCCATCCGATCCGGAACGAGAGCAAGACAACGCCAAGCAACCCGCTAGGCACAACAGGCGCGAGGCGCCGCGGCGACGAGATCTGTTCGAAGGCATGGCGCGATACTAGACCCGCGCTCGAGTCGAACCAATCGAACGTTAGCGCGCGGTGCTCCCACACGCTTCGTCGAGTCGCTGATTGGGCGTCTGGGTGTGACCCACGATGGCTGACCATGTAGCCGGCGCTGCCCTTCACCGCCCAGGCTCGAGCCCGAAGCGTCAGAGGGTGACCTGCGCAGGCGGTCCCACACCGCAGCGGCGACGATCCCACTTGGTTTCGCCACCCGCGCCATCTCATGAACGCGCGGTTGCCCGCCAAACCACCAACGAGCCAGCGCTGGTGCCGAGGCGAGAGTAGTCGTACCCCGATACCTTTTACGAAATCCGTTGCCCTGGAGAAACAGCAAGCCGCAACCTAGGCACTGAGGGGCGCTCATCAGGGAGCCGCCGGTTGGCGCGGCGCCTGCGCGAAGCAGTGGAGAAGCCTCCGGCTGCAGCCTCGGTGCTCGACCTCCGTCGAAGCGAGGCGCCGTGGCTCCGCACGCTGAGCCTAGCGCAGGGCGGCAGCTACGAACAACCGGAGGCTTTGATCCGCTGGGGGCTGTCCAACCGCAGCGACGGCAGCGCGGATCCGTGCGCCGCACTGCAGATACACCTGAGCCTGGATCCCTACGAGGAAGTCGAGACCCACTTCGTTCTCGGTCAGGGTGCGGACCGAGACGCAGCGCTAGACCTGGTCCGTCGTTTCCGTAGCGCGGCGAAGGTCGACGAGGCGTGGGAGGAGCTCACGAGCTTCCATACCCGAACTCGCCCGAACCCACATCCTCGAAGCCGCCGGGCATCAGTTCCGCGAAGGCGATGTGCTGCACTGGTGGCACCCGCCAGCGGGCAGAGGCGTGCGCACCCGCTGCTCCGACGATCTGCTCTGGCCTTTCGTCACCGCAGAGTACGTCAAAGCCACCGGCGACGTAAGTATCCTTACGGCAACGCTCGGCTTCCTTGAGGCCAAGCCTCTGCTCCCAAGTGAGAGTGACCGCTACGCCGATTTCCCGCGCGCTGACGAATCGGCTTCCTTGCTCGAGCACTGTCGCAGGGCCTTGGAGCGAGGCGCCACAGAGGGGCCGCACGGGCTCCCCTTGATGTTGGGCGGCGACTGGAACGACGGAATGAACCGCATCGGCGAACAGGGCCGCGGAGAGAGCATCTGGTTGGCTTGGTTCCTGAGCGCGACCATG
Organism: Polyangia bacterium; assembly: GCA_030433055.1. GTDB lineage: Bacteria > Myxococcota_A > Polyangia > Polyangiales > Polyangiaceae > JAHBVY01. Next base: position 10,150 of record JAUILJ010000104.1, on the reverse strand, counting down.
CAGCGGTTCTCACGTCTCCTGGCGGACATCGGAGAGCAGGCCGAGGCCGACTCGTGGACAGCTCGATCCGAGGAGTTGTTGACCCGCACGCGGGAGGTGGCGTGGGATGGTGAGTGGTACCTCCGAGCGTTCCACGACGACGGTTCCCCCGTCGGCTCGAGTTCGAGTGTCGAGTGCCAGCTGGACTCGATCGCCCAGTCTTGGGCGGTCCTGGCTAGTCCGACGTCGACACTTGGTGTGCGGGAACTCCAGGCGCTGGCCAGCGCACAGAAACGCTTGGTGCGTGAGCAAGACCGCCTCGTGCTGCTCTTCACGCCGCCATTCGACCGGCCACTCCACGAACCAGGGTACATCGCCGCCTATCCCCGTGGCGTGCGCGAGAATGGTGGTCAATACACTCACGCGGCCACGTGGCTGGGCCTGGCTCACGTGGCCGCTGGCGATGGCGCCCGTGCAGAAGCGATGTTTCGCCTTCTCAACCCAATCCTGCGAGTCTCCGCGCCCGGAGATCTCGCATGTTATCGGGTGGAGCCCTACGTAGTGGCGGCCGACATCTACAGCTGCGAGCCGTCGATCGGGCGAGGGGGCTGGACGTGGTACACGGGCGCAGCCGCGTGGATGTGGCGGCTGGGCGTGGAGGGCATCCTGGGGTTACGTCGAGAGGAGGGGCAGCTCCGCATCGACCCTTGCATCCCGACGCACTGGGAGGGGTTCGAGGCATGGGTACGCACCAACGACACCACCGTGCATATCCAGGTGGACAACTCATCCCACGCTGGCATGGGCGTGGAATGTCTCTGGGTCGACGGAAAGAAACTGGAGTCGAACCTGCTCCCGCTCACGGAAGGCCACTCTATCGAAGTTCGTGTGACACTCGGCAACGCCACCCTCAAGGAGCGGGTTTGAGGACTCGCTGGTAGTCAACGGCGCACACGAGCGGGACCCGCGCACTAGTTTTTCCGCGCGGCTATTTTTCAGGACTCGACATCGAGCCCTTCGGTCGGCTTCTTGGCGATGCCTCCCCCGGTCATGCCGTACTTCTTCAGCTTGCGATACAGCGTGGCAGACCCAATGTGGAGCTGCGCCGCCGTGCGCGTCTGATTGCCGCCATTGAGCTCCAGCGCCGAGAGGATGTATTGCTTCTCGACCTCCTCGAGGCTGAGCACACTACCCGCACTGGCGGTCACGGCCGGAAAAGCCAGGCGCACCTCCTCTGGCAGGTCTTCCATCTCCACACGTACGCCTCGGGCAAGCACCACAGCGCGCTCCATGGCGTTCTGTAGCTCCCTCACGTTACCGGGCCAGCTGTAGCGGAGGATCTGATCGGCGACCGCCGGGGAGAGTGATGTCACGCTCCGCCTCAGACGCAGCCCTGCGTCCGCCAATAGCAGCCGGGCGAGCGGGAGGATGTCCTCACGCCGCTGCCGCAATGCAGGCAAATGCAACTCGACGACGTTCAGTCGATAGAACAGATCCTGCCTGAACGCACCCGAGGCGACCAAGCTGGCAAGGTTACGATTCGTCGCGGCGATTACCCGAACATCCACTTTTCGAGTGGTGTTCTCCCCGACCCGGCGGATCTCCCGCTCCTGCAGGACGCGCAGCAACTTGACCTGCATCCCGGGGGAAATCTCCCCGATCTCATCCAGCAACAGCGTGCCGCGATGAGCAGCCTCGAAGAGCCCTGGCCGGTCACTCGAGGCACCGGTGAACGCACCCCGCATGTGCCCAAACAGCTCATCCTCGAGCAAGCTCTCGGTGACGGCGCCGCAGTTCAGACTGATGAACGGACCGTCTTTCCTCGCAGAGGCCGTGTGCACGAGCCGGGCAATTCGCTCTTTGCCCGAGCCACTCTCGCCGGTGATCAACAGTGTCGAATCCGCCTGGGCGACTCGATGAGCCAAGTCAACGAGCTTTCGCATTTCAGCGCTCTTGGTGATGGAACCCAGCGGCTCTTTCACGTCCTGCATCACCTGCACCAGCGCGCGCCGGTGATGCCTGAGCTTCTCCTCCGTCGCCTTGAGTGACTCGGTGACCCGACGGAGTGAAACGTCTAGCCCCTCCTGCAACGTGCGCGGATCGAAGTAGCGCAGATCCGGCGCTCGTTCGTCGCCCCACTCGGCGCGAGTCCTACCCACTACGTGGCACGCTGCGTCCCCTCTAGCGACGCAACGATCTTCGAGCACGTAGATCTCCTTCTGGACGACCCGGCTCATGTAGCCGCTCAGCAACCCACACACGGTCCAGCACATTGGGTTGTCTGCCTGGCCAATATGCAGCAGATGCTGCTCCGCCTCATACGAGGCAGAGAGCACCGATCCGGTGGGCGCGAGCGGATCCTCACTGCCGGACTCGAAGCGAAACAGTCCTTGTAGCGAACAAAGCTTGATGCCCGCTGCCCGACGCTCGGCCTCATCATCGAGGTCACACTCGAGAACGACTGAGTCTGCAGCGCGCCAGCCCTGCGCAAAACCGAACTGCGTGAGGAGCGTCTGGGCAGGTGTGTAGCCGAAACTATCGACCACGTACTTCCTGAGCAATCCGAGCGCGACAACATCGATAATGACGACGCGCTGATTCGAAAAAAGAATGACCCCGGAGGTGGGGTCGAGCTCCAAAAGCTCGCTGTGGTCTAGGTCTGTCGCGCGCATCGTACCCTCGAATTGATGGAGAACCGTACTCCGTTCTGATTGATTTAACCATGCGACCAGAAAGCGCTCACTAATTTCCGCGGGAAAACGCCCGGCACGAATGGTGCACTATCGAGGATCGTCCAGCCGACCGACGATGGTCGAGTTGGTGAAACGCCACGCACGTCGTCAGGAACCCACGGTTCCCCCCATGCTGGCCCGACATACCAAGAGACCGCGAAACCCTTTGCGGTAAGGAACCATGCACAAGCTAGCTCTATCAATAATTCCAATCGTGTTCGCAGCAGCCTGTGGAGGCAGCTTCCCCCCGCCAGACCAACGGCTAACCGACGCGGAGTCCGCAGCGCGCAGCGCAAGCGAGCTCGGCGCCGAGAGCGACCCGGGCGCCTCACTCTCTCTCAAGCTCGCCACTGAACAGATCGCGCAGGCAAAGTCCGCGATGAGCGCCGACGACAACGAGCGAGCCGACTCACTGCTCATCCGCGCAAAGGCGGACGCCGAGCTCGCGATCGCCCAGACTCGAGAAAAGAGCTCACGCGCCGACAAGCAGCGAGCTGTCCAAGACTCTGCGGACCAGCGAGCGACGAATGCCGGAGAAGGAGCGTCGAAATGAAGCGCTATCTAGTTCCCAGCGTGCTCCTGGGCCTGATCTGCTCGGTTGGCTGCGCGACCACTCAGCCACCCAAGAACCTGACCAACGCTCGCCAGGCGTACGATCATGCAGCCAAGGGCCCTGCCGCCACCCTGAACCCGAAGGATCTTGATTCCGCACGCAAACAGTTGGCTCGCGCAGAGGCAGCGTTCGAGGAACACGGCATCAGTCACGAGGCGGATGACCAAGCCTACCTCGCGCTTCGCAGCGCTCAGTACGCAGACGTGGTCGCGCGAACGACTCAGGTCGATCAAGACAAGCTCCGCATCGAAAAAGCGATGCACGCTGACGAGCGCAAGACGTTGGCTGACCGCTCCGCCGAACTCGACGACGCAGAGCGCGACGTGCGGGACGCCGAGCACGCCGGAAAGCGAACCTCGGATCGACTCGAGCGCTCGGAGGCAGAGCTCGCTGCTGAGAAGGAGCGCCGCGCGGCCGCGGAGAAGATCGCCGCCCAGGCAACTGCGGACCTCGCGAAGATCGCCAGCGTCAAACAGGAGCCGCGTGGCGTCGTCATCACGCTCTCGGGCGCCGTGCTCTTTGCGAGCGCACAGTCGGACTTGCTCCCAGCCGCGCGCGCCAAGCTGGACAGCGTCGCAACCGCTCTCGCGAAGGGGGATAAGAAGTCCCGGTTCGTCGTCGAGGGCCATACCGACTCACGCGGAGGCACGGAGTACAATCAGCGCCTTTCTCAACGTCGGGCCGACGCTGTTCGAGACTACCTAATCTCGCGTGGCATCGCTGGGTCGAGAATAACGGCCAAGGGCTTTGGGAGCGCTCGATCCATTGCGGACAACGCCAGCGCAGAAGGGCGTGCCAACAATCGCCGAGTCGAGATCGTCATAACCCCACCAGAATAAATCGAAGTAGTCGTGGTGCGCAGCGCCTATTGATCAACGAGAAATGAGGAATGCATGAAGACTCGAGAACAGCACATCGGGAAGATGGAGAAGAAGATTCAGCATTGGGGAACCAAGCTGGAAGCCCTCGCCGCGGACGCGGACAACGCGGGGGCTGACCTGGAGGTGAGCTACCGGCACACCGTGGATGAGCTGAAACTGAAGTATCAGATCGCGCAAACCAAGTTCACCGCGATGAAGGATGAACGCGGGGACAAGTGGGATGAGCTCCGCGAGGAACTGAACGACGCGTGGCACGACCTGGAGGGCGCGTTCACGAAGTTCACCTCCTGACCGCGCGGGGTACGCACACCGCCGCCAGACAGCGGCCTCCCAAGGCGCTGAAACGTCGAGCGAAATCAACCAGAACGTGGGTGACCAATGCAAATCGTGCACGAGGCAAAGGCTCGGCCGCAGGAGCGACGTGAGCCAGTCACAGTCAGCTTGAGGTTTCTGAACCCGCTCGAACAGTGGGAGTCGGACGGAGGCCGTGTCGCGGACGCACCCCCGCAACTCGCTGTGTCGTCGCTGACCATGCACTACCCCAGGGCCCTCCCCGCGAAGGACCTGGGGTGAGCGGGGAAGGCGTAGGCGCTCAGCGAGCCGAGCGGCCGCCGCGGTGACCGACCATGAACCCGACGCTGCCCTTCACCACCCAGGCTTTGGCGCGCAGGGTGAGGGGCTTGTCTGGGCCAGCGCCGAGGAGGCGCCGCCGCAGGCGACTCTCGAGCGCCGCCTTCGCGTCGCTGCGCAGGCCAGCGACATATGCCCCCGCCGGTCCTTGCCCGAGCAGGAACGGAGCCCAGACGTCGCTGAAGTTCGAGAACTCCAGGCTGATGCTGAGCTGGTCATCGCACACCTCATTCAGGCCCTCTTGGCGCCACAAGCTCGCGAGCTCACCACGCCTGCAGAGCTGCATGCGTGCTTCGTCGAGCGCCTCAGCGGCGGGATTCAGCGCGACCGCTTCATCCCAGAACGCTCGCAGCAACTCCATGCCGTCGCTGTAGTCCCACACCGCGGCCGCGATGACTCCGCTCGGCTTGGTGACCCGCACCATCTCCCGCACGGCCAGGCTCGGCTGAGACACGAAGTTGAGCAGCAACGACGAGAAGACCTTGTCGAATGTTGCCTCCGGGAAACTCAAGTCCCGCGCGTCCCCCACGGCGAAGCGGGTTCGCGTATCTCCCACCTTCTGCCTCGCGTAGCCGACATAGTCCGGCGCTTGATCGACGCCGACGATGCACTCCGCCTGGGTCGTGTCGCGTAGCAGGGCCGCGAGCGCCCCAGTTCCACACCCCAAGTCCAGCACCATCTCCCCAGGGGCAACTCCTACGAAGGACAGAAACTGGGGGGCGAGCAGGCGGCTCCACCGACCCATGAAACGCTCATAGCCGTCGGCCTTGGAGAACATGTCCGCCACTAGCTCTCACTCGCGGTTGGCTCCGCCTCTTCCCTCGCCAGGCGTAGCGCCACCGGAGGCCGGTCGCCTTTCGCCTCGCGCTCTGCTGCGCACTCTCCCGAGCCACGCGCCAGCGCCCGACACGCTTCGGGGCGCTTGTCGTAGATCTTGCAACGGAACTGGCCGCTCTGCGTGTCGATGACCAGAGCCGCGCAGTGCCCATCCTCGAGCCGCATGAACGCCCGGTTACCCCGCCAGGTCACCAGAGAGGCGGCGCGATTCCCCAGGCGTGAGTAGTCGTACCCCGAGACCTTGACGAAGTCGGAGGCCTTGGAGAAACAGCAAGCGCCACAGTCTAGACATCCCGGAACGTCGGCCCCGATGCTGCCTCCGTCCGCGGTGCCGACACGCGCCGCCGTCAAAGCGTCTGTCGGTTGCTGCTCCGCCGCCCCCGCTCGCAAGCGCGGCCTTCGTCGCTCCAGGGTCCAACGAGTTTGTTGCCCTCCAAGTTCATGGCTTTCACCCGTTCCCTTCTGGGCCAGGGTACTCCCGGAGTGCGGTGAAAGATAGCAGCAGGCTCACCGAGGGAGATTCCGGCGCCAGCAGGCGGTTTGCGCCAGACAGCGGCGGCTTGGTGCACCGGGCGAGCCGCCCGATCGTCGACCCGGGCCGCGCGTTCGGCGGGCGAGGTGCGACCACTGCTCATGAGTGAATACGAGCGATGCTTTTATTGCCCCACGGATTCATCCTACTAGGGTGCGCGGGACCATGTTGAGCTCCGCCCCCCGTCGCAATCCGTCCCTCCTATTTCGTCACCTGCTCACGTTCGCTGGGTTGCTGGCTCTCACGGGTGAGGTGGCATGCGTCGCAGAGGCCTTGCCCGAGGAGGACCACACGCTGGCGGCGGACGAGGTCGCAGCGCAGAGCGCCGCGCTCTCCCATGGCGGGACCGCTTACATCCTGGCCAATGGATATGACGGTATCTCGCGAGATTGCGCCGACTACTCGGTCCCCGGCCCCTGCCAGTTCACCTGGTACAACACCCACGGCGGCGTCGCCTACGAGCGTGTTTCCCGAGGGATCTACAAGGTCACGTTCCGAGGCCTCGGTCAGGTCGGTGGCAACGCTCAGGTGGTCGCGGCGGACCCCTTCGGGAACCACTGCAAGGTGACCAGCTGGTACCCCGTCGGAGGCGATCAGGTCGTCAACGTGCGCTGCCACAACGAGCATGGCGGACAAGAGAACGCTGGATTCGCCGCGCGCTACGTCACAGCGGACGGCGGCAACGACGGCGAGGGCGCATATGTCTGGGCCGGTAGCCCCTGGAGCACATCGTACATCGCCAATGCCACGTACAGCTGGAACTCCACCGGCGGGACCAACCGAATCGAGCGGATCAGCGCAGGCAAATACGTGGTCACACTGCCTGGCCACACCTCGACTGGAGGCAGCGTGGAAGTCACTGCCTACGGCACGGACGGCGCGTACTGCAAGGTGCAGGGCTGGGTCTCCGGGAGCGCGGGCACCAAGGTCACGGTGCTCTGCTTCGATCTGCTCAATCCGGTGGACTCGAAGTTCAGCCTCAATTATCTCGCGCCGAAACAGGTCGGCGCCTACGACTATGGCGCGTATGCCTGGGCAAACGACGCCACCGCGAGCAGCTACACTCCCAACGCCACCTACTCGTACAACTCAGGGGCATGCACTGGCCCGGGTAGTTCGAACAGCGTGGAGCGCAGTTCCGAGGGAGAGTACTCCGTTCGGCACTCGAATCTGGACCGCATGGCCTCCACGGCCCACGTCACGGCCTATGGTTCGGAGCCCAACTTCTGCAACCTCGCCGGCATTTCCCCCTTTGACTACGCGGACCCCGGTGCTGGTACGCGCGTCGGTGTCCGGTGCTTCACCGGACAAGGTTACCGCACGGATACACGGTTCGTGGAGACGTTCAGCAGCGGCAAGCACCGGAAGCTGTGCTGGGACTTCCCGGGCGGCCTGAACCTCGGCTCCAACTGACTCGAAGCGAACAAACCTCGCCACGCCAAACCAGCGTGAGCCCGCGCGGAAACATATAGCGAGATATCCCCACGTCAAACCGAGGAGAGACCATGCTAACGTAGGCGCCAATGCAGAAGCGTTCCTCATGGGTCCTGCTCGGCGTCGCTTTGGCGATGGGATGCAGCGATGAAGACGAGAAGCGAAACTCCCAGTCCGACGCTGGCCCCGGCGACGGCGGGTTGGACGCGAGCGCGGGCAGCGGAGGCGGAGGGGCGGGCGGCAGTTCCGGAAGCGCGGGTGCAGCCGGAAGCGCGGGTGCCAGCGCAGGCGGAAGTTCCGGAGCGGCAGGAAGCGCGGGTGCCAGCGCAGGCGGAAGTTCCGGCAGCGCAGGTGCAGCCGGAAGCGCAGGTGCAGCCGGAAGCGCGGGTGCAGCCGGAAGCGCAGGTGCAGCCGGAAGCGCGGGTGCCAGCGCAGGCGGAAGTTCCGGAGCGGCAGGAAGCGCAGGTACCGCGGGAAGCGGTGGCAGCGCAGGCGTGGGCGGAGCGGACGCAGGCTCTACGTCCATCACCGCAGTTGGCGTGCTCACCCCCAACGAGGTCGTCTCCGTGGATCTCACCACCGGCGTCACCACCAGCCTCGGAACCGTCAGTGGCGGCTTCACCACGATTCGCGCGGTGACGCTGGATCCCACGACCAAGACCATCTACGCGCTCGCTGACTTCGGCTCAGAGAAGCTGCTCACCATCGATCCGTGCGGACCCAGCGCGACGCTGATCGGAGATGTCACACCCACCAGCGGCTCGCTGTTCTTTACCGAAGGCCTTGCCTTCAACCCCAACGACGGCAAGCTCTACTTCGCTGGGAGCGCCGACGGAGCGAGTCCCACGGACTTCTCATCCGAGACGCTGTTCACGCTGGACCCAGCGACTGCGGTCGCCACGCCGACGACGGGGGTGAGCGGCACCTGGCAAGGGAGCGACGCCGACTTCATCGGCTGGGTGGGGACAACGGGCTACCTCCTCGATACCGATGGCACCACGATGACCCACCTGCACACCTTCAACCCGAGCACCGGAGTCGCCACGGACCTCGGAGCGATCTCTGGCAACGTGATCTTCAGCGGCCCAGCGGGGGGGAGCACTCCAGGCAATGTGTATGGTACCGAAGCTGCGTCGCTGTATCGCCTCGATCTCGCAACTCGGACCTCCACCGTGATCGGGAGCCCAGCGCCCTCCAACTACACGGGTGTGGCCATCGTGGACCTCGTGTGTCCCTGAGCTAGAACGCCGCACCCTTTGCCGTGAGGAATTCCCTCACCCCCAAACCCAGGCGCGCTGACTCGGGGCCCTGGACCTCGACGCTGGTCAGTAGAAGTACACCGCAGCGACTGCGAGGGCGCAGAGCAGAAGCAGCGCGGGTGACGCCAGGGCGTGCTCACGGATGTGGAGTCTGCGATGGAACGTGCGAAGCAACTCGATCGAGTCACCGCTCCGGCACCAGGACGACCTCCACTGGCGTCTCGCACACGCGTGAGGTGCAGGTGTCTGCCCACTGGACACGCTGCAGCTCGTAGCCCGGCTTGGCCACGATGAGCCAGCAATCCTCCGGCGCTGGCCCACCGATCCCGCTCAGCACCGCCGCACCCTCAGCGTCTGTCTTGGTCGCCGCCAGGCTGCTGCGCGCGCCGCAATGCAAGGAGACGACCGCGCCCTCGACCGGCTGATCTGCAGCCTGTTCTGCTGCACTAGCGGCGGATGGCGAGCGCACGTTCACCGACGTGCGATACACCGGATCGCAGGCCATGAGGACGACCAGGAGGCTAGTCGCAGCCACGAATCGAAACCACACAGTCTCCTCCTTCTTCGCATTCTGGAGCCACGGCGTAGCGGCAAATGCGCTCATCGGTAGCCAGCGTCACCTCACATTGATCTCCAGCCTGTGGATCGTAACCGTACACCGCCCACAGGCTGGACTCGCCCGCCTGCTCGTAGTCCTCGGCCAGGATGAAGTCGCGTGAGGATTCGCCGTCACTGCGTGTGCAACTGAGCGCGACGTAGCGAGGCGCAACGCCAGGCTGCTCCGCGAAGCGCCAGCTCTGCCCGCATCCGGCGCACACCAGCGCCAGCGCGAATCCGAGGAGTTTCCGGGAGGCCATGGTCGGCATGCAACGCATCAGCACACCGGAGCTTACACCTCGCGCATCTCCTGCCATAGCAAGCTGGGGTTGGGGGGGAGAGGGTGCTCTGCGGCGCGCCCAGGCGCAGCGCAAAGCAGTCCAAGCCGCTTCGCGTCAGCGCTCCGCGCGGGCGCGCCCGCTAATCCTCGCCGCCCGCTAATCCTCGCCGCCTGAATCCTCGCCGCCTGAATCCTCGCCGCCTGAATCCTCGCATGCTCACCAGTAGCTCGTTGCCGCGCGGTCTCTCCGGAGCGCGTTGAGCACCCACCTCGTGATCCCGCCATGCTAGCCTGCTCGTATGGGCCGGCTGATGCAGCATATGTCGACCGTGTTGCTCGGGCTGGCGTGGCTCAGTCTCACGGGATCTGCGCAGGC
>JAUILJ010000103.1 GCA_030433055.1 Polyangia bacterium | reverse complement strand
TGCTGGTTGGAGTGCTGGCGAACGCTGCCTTGGTGCTGGAAGAGACGCCCGAGGATTCAGCGAACTCCGCGCCGCTCTCGAGCATCCTGCAGGCGGCGCAGCGCGCCTCGGAGCTAACGCGCGGTATGCTGGCATACGCGGGGCGCGGTCGGGGGGATGTGCGGCCTCACGACCTCTCGATGGTCGCGCGAGAGACGCTGCAGCTCCTGAGCGCCTACGGATCGAAGAAAGTTCGAGTTCAGCTCGAGCTGGCGGATGCGCTCCCACCCATCGACTGCGACAGCGCGCAGTTGCGTCAGCTGGTGATGAATCTGGTCACCAACGCCATCGACGCCGTTGGCGATCAGGAGGGCAGGGTGTTGGTCCGCACGCGTTTGATCGATGTCGATCAGCAAGTGCTGAACGACCCGTCGCTTCACGGAAAGATTCAGCCCGGGCGCTATGTCTTGCTGGAGGTCGAGGATACCGGAGCGGGCATCGCACCGGACGTCCAGCCTCGGATCTTCGACCCGTTCTTCACCACCAAACCCCACGGCCATGGCCTGGGGATGAGTTCCGTGCTTGGTTCCGTGCGGAGTCACCACGGGGCGCTCGCGATGAGCTCCAAGCTCGGTGTCGGTACCACCTTCAGGGTGATGTTCCCGCGCTCCAACCTGGAGCTGCGTCACGAGACCACGAAGCAGCGCCAGGCTCTGCGGGTCGAGGGCTACGCGCTGATTGCGGACGACGAGCCCGAAGTACGCCGAGCGGCCGCGCGCATCCTGCGGCGCATCGGCTTCGACCTGCTCGAGGCCGAGGACGGCGCGAGCGCGCTCGAGCGGTTCGAGCAGGCAGGCCCCCGCATCTCGCTGGTCTTGCTCGACGTCAACATGCCGAAGATGAGCGGCCTCGAAGTGCTGGCTGCGATTCGGCTCGTCGACCCCGAGCTGCCGGTGGTGCTGACGAGCGGCTACCCGGAAGACGGTCTCGAGCACGCTCTCAGCCAGCGCACTCGGTTCCTCCAGAAGCCCTACACGCCGAACGATTTGGTGAAGTGTGTGGCCGTGGTGATGAGCGGCTGGCTCAACTCGGTGGAGTCTCAGGCCAGGCTGCGCAGCGGCGCCCAGATGTCCGAAGACCTTCGAGAGCAGGGCGTCAAGTAGCGGGCCGCCTCGAGGATCTGCCGCGCTACTTCCGAACCTCGCCGCTCTTCAAGTCGATGGGCAGCTCACGTACCACCTTCGGGTCTGCGCAGAGCAGTACGGGGACCGAGCCCTTCACTTTCTTCGAGACGTGCGCCACGAGTCGTTTCCCGACCTCGTAGTCGTTGGGGATGGCTCCGAAGTACTTCTTTCCGTTGTCCTCCGTGACGACGAAGCGCGTGTCCTCCAGCCAAGTCTGTCCCTTGATCGCCTTGCGGGTGAGGGGGAAGTCGTAGTCGTCCGGTGTCACCTTGGTGAAGCCGTAGAGCAACGCGTAGAGGTGCCTGCAGTCAGGGGTAGCGGCTTTGGGCAGGCTGATCGACTTGCTCGGCTTCTGCCCGAACTCTGCCTTGAACTCCTTCACTCCGGCGCTCGGCGCCGCGAACGAGTACAGCGCGTCTCCTCCGAGCACGAACACGTGTTCGTCATCTGGCGCGAAGAGTCCGCTGGCGACGGCTCCCGCGGGCATCCAGATGGTCTCCCATGCTCCGCCCTTGGCCTGCTTGTACAGCTTGTCCCCCGCGCCCACCCACACGGTGCCTTGCTCGCTCAGCGCGAGCTGCGTCGCGAACTTCACCTCCGGCACTTGCTCGAGGGCGCTCCCGTTGAAATGCAGGAGGCTCCCGCCGGCGCTGAGGAACACATCGTCCTCTGCCCGGGCGACCGCGCTCAGGTTCTCCCCACTTACTTCGACCTCGAAGGTCTTGGATGTGGTCGAGCCGGGGGCGAAGTACTCGACGAACATCTGCTTCGATGTCTCCGCGCAGGAGGTGCCTGTCACGAAGACGTGGCCGAGCTCGGTTGCGGCGAAGCCTTCTGGAATGATCGCACTGGTGCAGCCGGGGCTCCCGTCCTTGGGGAGAGGGACCTTGGAGGCCGCGAGCTTTGGAACAGGCCGGGCCGGGTAGCCTGCTACCACGCGGAAAGTAGGGGGCTTCCGATCGAAGCCAAACTGGTCGACGCTCAGAGCAAGTACGCGGCCCTTGTCCCATGCCTGTACGCTGACGTCGACCCAGCGTGGTGAGTTGACGTTCACGCTCTTCCAGCCTTTGCTCGTCGCGCGCGCGACCTGGCTCCAGCCGACGCGGCCGTTGCCTGTGATGTAGCCGATGAAGGTTGCTTTGGGCCAGCTGCCGGTTGCTGTGCGGAAGTCGGCAAAGCCCGGGAGCTGGCTGTTCAAACCCTCTGGCGAGGTGACTTCTCCAGAAGCGCTGAGCAGCAAGAAGCTGAACGAAAAGCCGCCGTCGACGGCGGGCCCGCTGAGTAGCGCGTGACTGGTTCCGAGAGGAAACATTCCGAGCGCGCTGGGAAACTTGGCCCAGACCTTCAGCGGGCTCGGCGGTGGCGCTGGAGCGGTGTCTGGCGTTGGGCCCGGCGCGTCGGCGGCTACTGGCGCAGGTGTGGGCGAGCTCGGCGCGGAGGCTGTCGCCGTGCTTGCGGCGGGTGGCTCGCCAGGGGCTTCGGGAGCGGGGGCCCCTCCACAAGCTGCGAGCAGGCCGAGACAGGTCAGCGCGCCGAGCGCGTGGCGACCTAGGGGGAGAGGGCGTTTGTGGATGAGACGTGACATGTCGAGCTCCGCTGCTTGTGTTCTGCGCTTTGGCGCCGGTGGTTTTCGCCCTGGGGGCAGGTGGATGACCGGATTCAACGTTGGCTAGCCCCGAGCGTTCCGCTCCCGAGCACCAACTCTTGTTCGATTTCGGCGTCTTCTCTGTTTGCGCGAGGAAATGCGACGCGCTGGTAAGCGACCCACCAGGCGATGGGTCGAGTTCCGCTGTCAGGGTGCTCCAGGGTGAGCTCGACGCGCCGCGGTTCACCCTCGAAGAGCCTGTCGTCCTTCTCGAGTTGGCGTTGGGCGAAGCTGCCCACGCTCGCGACGCGGAAATGGCGCGTGAGGTAGCGGTGGTCTCGCGCGAGCACCTGGTAGTCGTCACCCACGAGCTCGACTCCGACCTCCAGCCGCCTGAATAGATCTCCAGTCGGAAACGCATGCCCGACTCCCTGAGCTTCCAGCGTCAGCACGACACGGTTGCCCCCGATGCGCCTCACGTCGATGCTCACCGCTTGCTTGACTCGAGTCAGGTCGCGCGACGACTCGAACGCATGGCTCAGGTGTCCTTCGGGTGTTCGCTCCATGTGGCAACTGGCGCAGCGCTGCTGCGACAACGCGGATGACGCGTGTTCGCTGACGGTCGACTGCATCAAGAGCGGCCGTTTGCGCAGGGCTCGGTCCGGGAACTCGAACTCGTGACAGCTGGCGCACGCCCCAGCGGGCGTGTCGCTCAACGCGCGCAGCACCGGGTGGGCCCCGGGGGTCGCTTCGCCCGAGCCGCCAGCGAGGATCTGGTCTCCCACTAGGTGACAGGTGACGCAGCCCACGCCGAGGTCTGCCAGTTCTCGCGAAGGCGGCGCCTCAGGATCTGCTTCGGGCGCATGGCAGCTGCGGCACCACGGCAACGGCTCTCGCTTCAGGGCGCGCTGATAGGCTGGCTCGACGTAGGCCAGTTGGTGGAGCGACCCCCGCCACTCCCTGGCTATTTCCGTGTGGCAAGATTCGCAGGCTGCGTTGCGAGCCACCATGGAGCTGCCCCGGGCAGGGTTCGAGCGGGGGGTGAGGCGCGCCGTATCCTCACTCGGGCTGACGTGGGGTACCTCGCGAGCGCCTGGCGCAGTGCCGCAACCGTGGAGCGACGCGAGCCCTAACCCCAAAACCAAGATCCCGGATCGAGAGCGCGGATTCTTGCGCGGTGCCTGATTGCCTATCACCCCAACGTCCGCTCATAGCAAGCGTGAGCACTGGCTGCAGCAAGTGCCTCACAGCGCTGTAAACGCCTGCTATGAGCGATGTCTTCCGCTGGGGGGCGTTCGGCGGGCGATGGGCCAGTGCCGCTCGGTCTACGCCAGCATCTCCTGGATGATACCCAGCGACTCTGCCATGCCTTGGCGCCCGAACGTGTCGATCTTCAGACCCATGGCGTTGGCCAGGGTGATGAATAGATCGTTGTGCGCTCGGCCGCGGACGTTCCACTTGCGGGATCCCTTGTCGTCCGTGGTGATCTGGCCCGAGCTGGGGTCGAAGATCGGACAGCGAATGTACTGGCCTGTCTTCAGGTAGCCGTGGGCGTCTCCGATCACCATCCAGGGCAAACGGCTCAGATCGTGGCTGCCTTCGCCGATGTGTGAGTAGACGAAGACCAGCGTGTGATCGAGGAGCGACTTGCCATCCGTCTCCGGGAGCGACGCGAGCTGCCCGAGTATGAACGCCACCTTTTCGTACATGATCCGATGAAGCTCGTCGATCGTGCCGCGGGCGGCGCTGTCGGTCAGCTCGGGTTGGTCGCCGCTCACCTTGTGGATCAGGTCATGCCAGTCGCTGGCCCCGTAGTCACCGTCGCTGAAACCAAACTCGTAGCTTGGAGGCTCCTGGATGGACATGGTCACGACGCGTGTCGTATCCGTGTGGAGAGCGGCGGCGGCGAGTCGCCCGATCAGCTCCGTGTGCACGTGCCACAGGCGGTTGCTCGGATTGCCTTGTTGGTATCCCTCGGTGAGTTGTGACCACGGATCCATGATGCTCGCCTTGTCGGGGCGATTGGCCTCACGATTGTTCACCACCGCGAGGCTATCGAATAGATCCTTGCGGTACTGAAGCATGGCGGAGACCTTGTCCTTGTCCCTGCCGCCCAGCTTCGCGATCAGCGAGTCGTAGTCTCCCTTGACGTGGTTGTAGACGCTGGTGCGACGCGCCTGCTGAGCGGCTTGGGCGGCGGCGTCCGAGTTCAGAGGATCGGGGAACAGGCGATCCCAGATGTCAGGGATATACATCAGGTACGGCACTTGCTGCCCCGGCGCCGAGTATGAGTGGTGATTGGAGGAGCGGCTGTAGAAGCCCGCGTTCTCGTCCGCCATCACCTCGAGGCTCGGTAGCTTGGTGACGGGCCCATCCTTGTTCACGAACTGTGAGATGGCCTGGTCGATGGAAGGGCCGCCCCCGAGATCACCCGTGGAACCGTAGCGGTCGGCCGCTGTGAGCATGTGGGTCAGGCCGGCGAAGTGCGCATTGGCAGGGGATGTGGGGTCGACCTCGTTGCTCACCATGTCGAGGTTCTCGAACATGGTGACCCGCGAGCGATACTGGGCCAGCGATGCCATTACCGGACGGAAGTCCCACTCGGAGTTCGCCAGCGCCGTGGTCTGGCCGACGTACTTCGGACCCTGGATGTTCGGTTCGAAGGTGGTGCGGCGGCACCCTGGGCTGACCTCGAGGAACAACATGCGCAGCGGCACGTCGTTGGGACCGGCCTTCGCGCTGTTGCTGGAGAGCCAGGGTAGGGCGGCACCAACGCTGCTAGCGCCGAGGAGTTTGAGGATCGTGCGGCGGTCGAATCGGTTCATCTCACGCGCTTTCTTTCGAGATCTTCAGGTGACGGGCGCGGCTCATAGCTTGGGCCGGCTCACGAAGGAGGGGGTGGTGACCAGGTTCAGGATCAGGTTCTGCATGCTGTCGTCGTCGCTCTCGAGGAGGTTGCCGGCCAGCGCCTGCACCTCGCAGGTGTCGGCGTTGGCCACCGAGCGACCCAGGGCGTAGCGGAACAGGTGCTCGGACATGCAGGCGGCGACCTGCGGGCTCTGCGCGAGCTTCTGCGAGAGATCCACGCCGTCCTTGATCTCGCCTTCGACGTCGCTCGTGGGGAGCGAGCCGCTGGCGTCGACGGAGCAACCGTTCTCCGTGTCGCGATAGCGACCCAGGGCGTCGTAATTTTCGAAGGTGAAGCCGGCGCCGTCGATGGCGCGATGGCAGTCCTGGCACTCGTCGCGCACCGTGTGCGTCTTGGCTACGTCGTCACGCGTGGTGCACACCTCACCGGGGTCCACCTTCTCCGGCTCCTTGTTCAAGTTCTTCGGGTCAGCCGGCCCGGTGGGGGTACACAAGAAGCTACTCAGGAGTGTTACCCCGCGGAAAATTGGCGAGTGCCTCAGGCCGTGAGACGTCGAGGACAGCACTCCAGGCTGGGTGAGGATACCGGCGCGCTGGTCCTTGGGCAGGTCCACATAGGTGAGCTCGTCAGTCCCGGGAGCCGGCACGCCGAATAGCGGCGCCAGGCGGTCGTTCACGAAGCCATAGCTGCCGGTCATGAGGGAAGCCCACGAGTCGTCCTCCCACAGCGCCTTGTCGAGGTAGAGCCTGGCAGACTCTTTCAGATCCGCTTTCAGCTGGGTGTCGAACTCCGGGAACGTGTTGGGGTCCAGGCTCAGGCCGTCGATCTTGTAGAGGCGTAGCCACTCGGCCAGGAAGTTCGTGAGCACCGGGCGTGCGTTGGGGTCTGCCATCAGGCGCTCCGCCTGGGTGCGAACGCCGTCATCGCTGTCGAGCAAGCCATCACGCGCCGCCGTGATCAACTCGTCGTCGGGCAGCGTCTCCAAGAAGAAGTAGGAGAGGCGTGAAGCCATTTCATAGCCCGTGAGGCGAACCGCCTTGTCTCCCACCGGAGTGTTCGAACCGAACTCCGCGCGAAACAAGAACAGCGGGGACTCGAGCACCGCGCTGATCACCATGCGCACGGCGTTGTCGAAGCCGTGATCCGCGCGAGCGGTGGCGGCAAAGCTGGTCAAACGCGACTCTTCATTGGAGTCCAGCGGTCGGCGATAGGCTCGCGTAGCGAGCCCAGTCGCGATCTGACCGACGCAGGCGTCGCTGTCATCACTGCACGGCGCCCAGCTCGCCAAGCTCTGAGCGGCAGCGTCGGCGACGCCGGTCGACAGCTTGACGTAGAGCTCGACCCCCAGGGACGACGCGGACTGTCCCGACGCGTTGTTCGTGAAGCCATCGACGCGGGTATCCGGTGCGGTGTCCAGGCTCGGCAACGTCACTCCCGTGAACAGGTCGGTGACGCTGTTGCGATACTCCGTGGGGCTCAGGCGGCGTAGTGGCGCCGCAGACGACTGGAAGACCGCGTCGATGCAGGCATTCTGAGTGTTACCACTCCCGCCGTTCCCGTTGCCTCCATTCCCACCCGGCAGGCCGCCTCCGCTGGCCCCCGGATCACCAATATTGCCCTGACAGCTCCAGCCTGCGAGTGCAGCGCAGGCAAGCATCGGGATGGCAAACCAATGTGTGCGTTTCATGGCTCTCCCTTGGCGTCTGCTGCGATCTCCAAGCTTCGCAGCGCGCGTGACGTTCAGGGTACCACCACCAAACCTGACACGGGCTCGCACCACGCGAGGCCCTGGTGGGCGCTCAACGCATTTCCCGTGGCGAAAACGCCGAGTCTTGCTGAGACACGGGACGATTCCCATGTGGCTAAACACGGCGCTGCGCCGGGGACGATGTAGGTAATGAGCGAAGCTGAGGAGCGCTCAGGTCGACCTACTGAGGCGCGACTCGCACGAAGGCACCGGCTCCCTCTTCCTCGGAGGTACAGGCTGCCATCCTCAGCGCGTACAGGTAGCCGTCCGAAAATTGCCGCACGGAACTAATGGCGCCGAAGTGGCCCGCGGCTTCGTCGCTCACGGCTGTCCCCGCTGCGTCGACCTCGAGTGTCCTTGCGAAGCCGGTGCAACTGTCGCCGAAGAGCAGACGATCGTCCATCGCTCCGTCGTAAGGATCTCTCTCACCCCCAACATACGTGGAGCTGACCCACACCACTCGGTGCAACGCGGAGGTGGCGTCAGGGTCCTGCTTGACGAAGCGGTCGCCGCTCTCGTGAGTGAAGTAGGTGGTCGGGTCCTTGAACTCGTCGCAACGCGGACTCCCGCCGGTCTCCTCGCCCTCGCTGTCCTTGCTGATGGGGACGCAAGGCCCCTCGGCGTCCGCCCAGCCGAAGTTCCGACCCGCCGTGTCGACCACGTTGACTTCCTCGAAGTCGAACAAGCCTACGTCCCCTATCACGACGTGCCCGAACTGATCGAAGCCACCGCGCCATGGGGAGCGTAGGCCCCACGCGTAGCTCGCGGCGTGGACTGCTTCATTTGTTTCCCCAGGGTTCCCTGTCGCTGCTGCGTAGCCTCCACTGTCCGATGTGTCGGGGACGATTCGCGCCACCGCGCCCAGCAGGCTGCTGGTGTCCTGAGCGTTCTCATCGCGCACCTTGTCGCCGAACAGCACGTACAGAGGGCGCTGGTTGTGCTCTGGTTGCGGGGCGAAGCCCATCCAGCCCACGTTGTGCCAGGGGCGCGTCGCCATCGGATCCTCGACGCTCAGGACCTCCGTCCGCGTGTCCGGGATGACGACATAGTCCTGGTCGTCGAACTCGTAGCGATACACACCGCTCGCGGTGCCGCTGGTGCAGTAGCCGAGGTAGAAGTAGTGATTGCTCGTGAAGTCTGGGTCCAGGGCGATCGAGATGAGCCCGCAGTCGAGTGGCGCGTGCACCTCGGGGACGTCGAACTTGCCCAGCAAAGACAGCGCCGGCGGGTCCGCCTCGGACAGCTCGTAGTGCAAGACCTTCCCCGCCTTGTCGAGCACCAACAGTTCGCGTGTTCCCGGGAGGAACTGAAAATCGGTGGGATAGGCGGGCCATGACTCCGCTGCGAGGGCCTCCGCCGTCAGCTTCGGGGGGCCCTCGGGTTCGGGCTCTGGCTGGACTGGGTCGTCGCTGCCGCAAGCGGTGATACCGAATAGGCAGACCAAGCACAGGGTTTTGGGGGTGAGATCAGTCGTCTTGCTCAAGGTGTTCAATCCATTCTTCGATCAGAGTGATACCCGCTTCGTCCTCCACCTGGACTCCAAGGGGCGGCATCGGCTTTGCGCGCCGCTTGCCTTGCACCGAGTCCAGGGCCTGGAAGAGCAGGCTGTTCGCTGGATCCCCAGGGATCACCCGGATGCCGTCCGTCGACGCGCTGCCCTGAGACTCGACGCCAATCAAGTTGTCGAACGCGACGTCGGGTAGCAACGAGAACTCGCTGTTGGGTCCGTGCCAGTCGTTGTGACAGTGGGCGCAGTTCCCGACGAAGTATCCAAGGACGCGGCTCTCGACGTCGTCTCCGCGCAGGGCCCGCGAGGGCGAAGTCGGCGGCGCCAGGAAGGCGCTGTCCGGCAGTGCCCCTTGCTCCCCCGGCTGTTGTTGCAGGCCACTGAGGCCCAGCAGGTCCTTGGGGCTCGAGTCGTGACACGCCGAGCACTCGGCCTCGCTTGGCACCTGGTGTTCGAGGACCTCGCCCCCGAAATCGCGTACTTCGAGTGTGGCACCTGCCTCGCTGCGTGCCGCGTCGCTGAGGTCTTCGTCCCAGACGTAGACTGCAAACCTGCGCTCCCCAGCTTCATCGATCTGGATGACGCGCGTTTCCGTAGGGACAGGGTTGCCGTCAGGGTCCGCGAAGTAGAGCGTTTTGAAGGCAACGCTTCCCGGAGGCACTATCCAGTGCGACGGGTCTGATGCATCGATCAACTCGCCTTTCGGCAGAACCAGATAGCGCTGCTTGCGCGCTCCGTTGGTCCACAGGGGAAAGCGTGGCGAAAAGGTCATGGCGTTGGCCTGCGCATGTGCGGTCCAGAGATCCGCTTGCTCAGACAGATCCCACAGGCCGACGTCCGAGAGGCGATCTGGGAACTCGCGTTCCGGGTGATCCAGCCAGGGTTGGGATGGCTCCTCAGTTCGATTCCCCTCGGATCCGCAGGCGAGGCAAATCAGACACAATGAGCTAGCGAACCAGCGACCGATGAACATGCGAGGGACTCCAAGCGAACACCATGCCAGCGCTCGACAGCCCAATCGGAGCGGTGAAACAGCTCCTATCGCGGTCTTGGATGTGCTGAGCCAATCTGAGCCAGCAGCGGGGGCAGCTGAACCGGCGGTGACGCTACCTAGGATGTGCGTCCGCGAGCCCCGAAGTGATCAATCAGATCAGCTCTTCGTTCACGACGATCACGATCTTCCCGCCGGCGCTGTTCTGATCCATCAAGCGGTGGGCGTCCCTCAAGGCTTCGAACGGCATGACGGGACCTACCTGGAGCGCCAGCTCGCCGCGCTCCACGAGGTCGACATAGCGCTGGAGCTGCGCCTGCGAGATGTCCGACGACCCGCCTGAGTAGCTGGTCAACTTCACCCCCGTTGGGATGTCCTCCATCGGAGTGAACCGGTCGAGCGACCACTGCCCACCGAGAATTCCTGTCATGCAAACGACGCCGCCTGGCCGGGTCGCTGCCAATGAGTCACGCAGCGTGGTTGCACCGACGAGCTCGAGCACCCGCTCGGCGCCCTGACCGCCGAAGTACTCACGCACCTCGTCGGCGAGTTCTCCGCGGTCGACGAACACGTGGTCCGCGCCGGCGGCCCGCAACGCGTCGCTCCGCCCGGCGCTGCGGGTGGTCGTGGCGACCCGCTTGCCGAGCGCCTTGGCAAGCGCCAACGCCGCGTAGCCAACGGAAGACGTTCCCCCGCGGATCAGCAGACTGTCGGCGCGCTCGAGCTCGAGCCCGGTGTGCAGCGAGCCGTGGGTGGTCTGCAGCATTTCCGGAAGCGCTGCCAGTCTGGCACTGGGTAGCGACGTCTCGATCGCGAACACGTGCTCTCGCGGGACGCACGTGTACTCGGCGTAGGAGCCATCGAACTGTCTCCCCATGCCTCCCATCATGGCGACCACTCGGGCGCCCGGCTCGAGATCACCTCCGGGCGCGCTCTCCACCACGCCACAGCACTCGATGCCGAGGATGCGCGGGAAGCTGACGCTCGGGGAGTCCCCGTTGCGGGTGAACCACTCGGAACGATTCAGACCAAACGCAGCAATGCGGATCAGCACCCAGCCGACCTTGGGACTCGGGATGGGCACGTCACGGGGCAGCAGTCGTTCGGCTCCCCCCGCTTGCTCGATCACGTACGCTCGCATGTTTCTGCTCATGTGCGCCCCTCCGTCTGTCTGTCGCCGCCCCAGTTTCCCGGCGACCGGGGAGGGTTGGCCCCTCCAGCGCCCAAAGATGGGACAGCGGGGCCGCCACGTACAGCCCCTTGCGAATGACGACAATGCCGCCGAGGGTCTGCTCACGCCTCTCGCACCCGGGCGCCCCTTGTTTCGTCCGCGGAGCGCTGCTAGCTCCCGGGGCTGTGATTCGGTTTCGAGAGCGCGCCGTTTCCGCGAGTCGTCGTGGCGCGCTCCTGCTGATCGTCGCGGCCTCGTCGCTGCTGACGTGTGCAGACCCGCTGGACCTCTGTGGGCCCAAAACCGCGAACTTGGAGTTCTTCTCCAAGGGCGACTGCATGTTGACCCGCGCCAGCTTCTTTCAGGGGCACGAGTGGCTGACCTACTTTGGCAACCGCCGTCTGTCTGAGGACGAGCGCTTCTCTTCGGCGGACCTCCAAATCATTGCCGAGGGGAACCGACGAGTAGATTGGCCCAAGGAACTCTTGGTGCACATGAACGCGGGAGTCCTGCAGTACTCCAGTGCTCTGACGGAGTACACGGATCGCCCCGAGGTGCAGCGCTTTCACTTCCTGCTCGATGATCGCAACGACTCGGCGCAGGCCGCCGAGGACGCCCGTCACGAGCTGGAGCGCTTGACGCTACGCGCGCTCGAGAGCTGGGGAACGGACAAGCGAAAGGCGCTAACCCAAGTGGGGAGGGCGAACCACCTGATCCAGGACTCGTTCTCTCCCGCGCATGCGCGGCGTGACACGCTCGATATCAAACAGCCGTGGTGCATCATCAAGGTGAAGGCATTCATCGAGCGCGCCGATGGGTTCGATACTTCCGACATCGAGTACCACGGCGGAACGTCCAGCGACACCGTCGGTCACACCACCACGCAAGACTCGATCTATCGGCAAGGGCGAGACTGCCTCGAGCCGAGTGGCGCCGATCAGGTCGAATCTTGCCTCTCGGAACCGGCCAAGCGCGCCATCCTGGCGACCGCGGACTATCTGGAGCTGGTGCAGCGCATGGCGGTCGCAGTCACCCTGGGCAACGCGTCGCCGGAGGTCATCGTCGGTTACGGCCTTCCAGATTACATTTCGGAGCACCTGGCGCTGTGCGAAGAATGAACCACAAAGGGCTCCGGGTGTTGGGGTTGCTGTGCGCGCTGGGTCTGGCTGCGGGGAGCATCGGGTACGCAGCCGAGCTCAGGCACCGGCGGGCGTGTGAACGGCGAGTGAGCGCGCTGGGCGCGCGGGCGCCCGAGTGGCGTAACCCCACGGGGACCGGACTGTGTAGCGGGGAGAGCCGCGCGGAAGCGCTGACGTTGCTCGACGTGCT
Source organism: Polyangia bacterium (assembly GCA_030433055.1). GTDB lineage: Bacteria > Myxococcota_A > Polyangia > Polyangiales > Polyangiaceae > JAHBVY01. Next base: position 1,516 of record JAUILJ010000103.1, on the reverse strand, counting down.
CGAGGAACACCCTGAGTTGCCTCGGCCCTACGTCCGTGTCGAGCCCTCGCTGGTGGGCAGGAGCGCTCAGGTCGACGTGGGTAGCGGCGAGATCCTGGCACCTCCCGAAGACCCGGCGCTCAGAGACTCTGCCGTGTGGGTCCATGAGCTCGCTCATGTTCAGGCGATCGGCAGGCGCCCGAGTGAGCCGATCGCCCAGCGGCTGTTGCGGGCGATCGAAGAGGGTGCGGCTGACTACTACGCCGCCAGCCTCAGCGGCTCGACGACGCTCGGCGTCGTGGAAGGCAGAGCGCAGCGCGATCTCGGTCAGGTAGTGGAGATCCAAGCGACGGAGTGGTCTGCGCTCGCGCTGGGTGCGGCAGATCCCCACCGCTTTGGCTGGGCGCTGGGTGCCCGGCTGTGGCAGCGCTTTGGAGCGAATCAGGTGGTCGCTGCGGACCTGCTGGTAGGACTGGCGAGGCTCGAACCCGACGGCGCCGTGGGAGCCAAGGTCGTGCGGGCGCTGATTGCCGCGATCCCCCAGCGCAGTCGCAAGCTGCTGTCGCACTCGCTGCTGGCTTGGCTGCCTGCTGAGCTGCAGCCTCTGGCGCGCATCGAGAACACCAACTGATGTCTCTTGGAAAAACCGTGCAGAAACTAAGACGTTCCATATCGAGCACACCACCCGCAGGAACGCGGGGGCGGAGGGCGAACTTCGCAGGCTTGGCCCGCTTTGCCTGCCTGGTCCTGCTGGCGGCGTGCTGCAGCTGCACCATCCACCACAGCAAGCAAGCGTTGGTAGCCGGGGGGGAAGCTTCGCCTTCACCCGACGCGACCTTCGTTCAGGAAGAGGACAGCGGAGTATCGCTGCTCGGGGTGTTCGAGATCGCCGAGCCAGATCACTACGCGGTGCTGCTCGAGCGCGCGCGTCGTCGCTACAAGTGTTCGCGCATTCACCACGCGCAGCTCGATTTCTTCACTGACTACTGGGTGCTCATCGCGTTTCCGATCAGTCGCATCACGGCGATCTGCGATCCGCCGCACGGAAACGACAAGGACACCCCCGCCAAGCCATGAACCGCGTCGCGAGCATAGCTTGTGGGGCGGCGCTCGCCCTGAGCCTCGCGAAGCCGGCGGAGGGCGCGCCTTCGCTGTCCCTCACGCCCAGTGAACTCGCCGTTTCTGACTCGGCGGACGTGGGCAAGCGCGGCGAGGGTGCATTCGACGCCAGAGTGAACGAGGGATTTCGGAGCCGCTACTGGGTGCTGGGGATCGGGGCGGAGTACTTCACCTCGGCTGCGGAGAGCGTCGACACTGCGGGCGAGGAGCTCCTCGGGCTCACGGCGATGCTGCGACTCGGGGCGTTTGGACCCCATGCGCTACTGATGGCCAAGCCGGGAGTCGACCGCGTGCAGGACTCTCGCGGGTTGGCGGGGCTGGGGTTGCGCGGCTTCTACGAGATCCCTGGCTTCACGGAGATCTCCTATGGCGTTGGTGGGCATGTGGAAGCCCGCCTGGCGGATCATTTCTGGCTCGG
>JAUILJ010000102.1 GCA_030433055.1 Polyangia bacterium | reverse complement strand
GCCCGCTGGTCGAGCGGGTGGGGTGGGGATCCAAGGGTTGCACGACTGCAAAGACGGGGGAAACACCCCCACAGGCGAGGCCTACAACAGCCGCAGGAAGTGCTCCAGCGCCAACCGCTCGACTTTGGTGAAACGCGTCCCCGACGCGGGGAGCCCCTGATGGATGAAGCGGCCGTCGACGTAGCCGCTCTGCGTCAGCACCCCTGCCAGATCCGGAGCGCCACCATTGGTGAAATAGGGGGCCTTCTTGTAGAGCCGCCGCAAGGAGGAGGGGCGCCCGCCCAGCGGGTGCACCCGGGGCTCCACTCCGGTGTCTTGATAGCCGGCGCTCGCCCACACCAGCGGCATGTTTCGTCGCAGCGCCATTGGCCAGTCGGACACCGGGACGGCCGTCCCCGGCCTGGCGGCCTCGAGCCGCGGAGCATGGCAGCTTGCACAGTGCTCTGCGAACAGGCTAGCGCCTCGTGCTTCGGTCTCCGTGAGGCCCTCGTCCGCTTGCCGCTCGGCCAGATAGGGATTGGGGCGATGGTTGAACTGGACCAGGAAGTCGAGCAGCGCCTCTCGCAACGCCTCGGCGCTGAGCTCCACTTGCCGAACGCCCAGCTGTCGGAGCCAGGGCCACTCGGAGAGATGAGCGTCGAAGGTCGGGGAGCTGCCCGAGTTCGCACCTGCAACTCGGAACTCGTTGTTCACCATCTGAGCCAGGTCGCGGTCGAGCGCGCGCGTGAAGTAAGGGCGGTTACCCACGAGGCCGAGCAGAGGCTTGGTGGTCGCGGTGATCTTCCCCCGACCCGTTGCATGGACACGACCATCCCCGTAGCCCTCGAAGTGGCACGTCTCACAGGTGAAACGACTCAGCTTGCCCCTGCTCTCGTTCTTCGGCGCCATCAACGTGGTGAAGAACAGCGCCTCGCCCAGACGCACCGCAGGTGATCGAACGTGTCCTGGACTCGCTTCCTCACGATAGCGAACGTTCCCTGCGTCCCGCACCTCGACCCAAGCATCGAGCAGTGGGTTCGCGATCATCCAGGCTTCACCCAGGTGCACCAGGTCCCGCGTGCCCGGAGGGACCTCGCGCAGAGCTTTGCGTGGCCGCGTGAGTCCGGCTCGCGTCCACGACAGCTCGACGAGGCCGGACGTCGCGTAGCCGGCAAAGCTAACGCGCCGGTCGTCCCCGCGCCCGGTCTCCACCCAGAGCGCCTTTGGGAGCACCACGCCAAGCTCTGAAACGTTGACCGCAGAGGTCTGACGGACCCCATCAGAATCCACACGGAAACTATAGAGAAAGGAGTCGATGTTGCCGAAAGATCCGATCGTACGATCCAGCGGCGCGTCTTCTACCCCGCTGGCGACCACCTCCAGTGCCTGCTCCGACTCCCAGAGCGCGAACGCCCAAAAGGGCCCGTCGGAGCCGATTTCCTGGCTCGCCGCGCCCTTCGTCAAGGGCCCTGACTCGGGTAGGCGAAAGAGCTTGATCCGATGCTCGAGCACGCAGTCGACGCCCAGCCAATGCGGCGTGGCGCGCACCCCCAGAGCGCCCTTGCAGCCGACGATCGGCTCGGCCTCTACATTTTCCCCTGAGAAATTGAGGCGCACGAGGACACCTGCGAGTTCGTCGCTAGCGTACCAGTGACCCGCGGCGTTCACGAGCCCGCGCAACGCGGCAGGCATCGTCAGGTGGTGGTGATTCGGCGTACCCAAGCCCCCACCCTGGCTCAGTGGATAGCTCCAGATCTCACGACTGAGTTCCGAGACAACCCACAGGGCACCAGGCCCTTCGGCGATCGCGGAGGGAGCGTGGGGCGTCGCCCCGCGCGCAAGTTCTTTCCCTGCGGCATCAAACACCACCAGCTGGTCGCTACCTCGCAAGAGGCCCGCAACCATCCCGGGCGCCGCGGCCAGCGCGAGCAGCTGATAGGGATCGGACCCAGAGGTCACGTCCGCCCCCTGGAGTGACTCTAGCTTCAGGCCTGCGCGCGCTTTGGCTTCGTGAGCTCGCAGCTCAGTCAGGTCGAAGCGAACCTGCGCTTCAGAACTCGAAGCGCCGGTAAGGCTGGTAGCGCCGTCGCTTGCATCGCAGGCGCAGGTCAGCAGCGCGCAACACACGAAGAGAGCGCAGCGGGCGACGCTCGACAACCCCCAGGTCTGGCGCTCGCGCTTCATCCCCCCGAGGGTATCAGCGCGAGCTCACCCGCGGATCAGCCCATGGTGTGCACTTTGAGTGGCTCGACGCGGTAGATCACTCGAACCTCGCCCTCGGCGCGAAACGGGTACTTCTCCTTGCCCATGTAGCGCATGGCCATCCGGTCGATGTGCTCGTCCGCGCCTTCCTCGGTACGCCCCACGATCTTCCCCTGGATCCCCAGGTAGCGATACGGGTTCTCCGGATCCGAGACCGACAACCCGACCTGGTCGCGCGCCTGCATGTTCTTGTCCTTGAGACGCCCCGCAGCGGTGTTGATCAAGACGTGGGTACCGTCGAAGTCGACCCACACCGGAGTCACTTGGGGCGTGCCGTCCTTCATCAACGTCGCCAGGTTTGCGAAGGCTTGCTTCTTGGTTAGGAGGTCCTGAAAATTCTCTGGGATCTGCGCCATAGCGTGGATCACTTGGACAGCGGAGCCGGAGGGTCAATCCCCTCGAGGGAGGGGCAAACGACGCTGCCTCGACCAAGCGCTGACTCCAGCCAATTCGCAGCGTATTCGCCTACCGCCAGGCCCTTATCTGCAGCGCGTCAGCCCTGTGTCACGAGCCCCGTCGTCGCCTTGCGCGCGCGGGCTGGGAGCCGAACACTCCACCAACGGTCTTGCCACACACCCGCAGGGCCAGGAGGTCCGAATGATTCTATTGGGGATCGGAGTGGTGGCGCTGCTCGCGACGTTGCTGACCTTCGTTGGGGATCTGCCCGGAGAGCTCCAGGGCTGAATCGCGGGAGGCCAGGGCCCGCGGCGCAACTCGACGCAAGAACGCGTACACCGCGTTCTGGCCCGCGGTATCGAACCCGAACAGCTCGAACACTTGCTCGTCGAGGCGACGAGTGAGCAACGCTTGCCGAGCCGGCGTGCCGTTCGGTGCCGACGCGCGCAGCACGAGCTCCTCGATGGCTCGGCGCCGCATCCCGTCGGCGGGAGGTGCGGGCAACGCCCGCAGCTGGCGGATCTTCACCTGCGGAAACACCTTCTGACGCACATCGCGGTTCTGCGCGACATGCAGAGCCCGGTAGAGCGTGGAGTTGAGCAACCCGACGAGCAGCTCAGCTGAGAAGTCTGCCACCGCGAATCCTGCGAGCAGCGTGTTGCGGAAGTAGCGACCATCGTGCAGCGCCGCGATCGGATGAGACGCCGTCTGACGGACCACGAAATCGACGGCTTCGTAGGCAGCCGCGTGCCTCAGCTTGGTCTTGCTGCGCCCCAGCACCTCGGCGTCGGGCTTGAGAAACAGCCGCGTCGGCCCCAGGCGAAACTCCTGAACGTCCTTGCCTTCGAGCAAGCCGAGCACGAACTCACCTCTGGGTTCGCTGCCGCGGTGAAACAACTGTCGACTGATCTCTCCCGCGCTCTGGAAGCCACGCTCCCCAAAACACCCAGCTGGCAACGCGGGTAGCTCGGCGAGGCGCCCCAGGACGTCTGGTATGCTCACCTCGCTTGCGTCGCTAGACCTCGACTGCCGCTCCACCAGGCGCCAGGGCGCCGCGCTCCCCTCGCCCGAACTGGCAGGCTCGAGCAGCAGACCAAAGCTCGGCTGCGTGACCCCAGCGAACGCGTCGGCGCCGAGCTCCGGCAGGGGCAAAACCAGGCGATGACTCGAGGTGGCGACCGCACGCACCGCGCGATAACCCTGCAGATCGGCCACCGGGCTAGGCAAGAGCAGCGCAACGCGACCATTCGGGGCGAGCTTACTCGCGAGCTCAACGAACAAGCCATGAAGTGTGGGGTAGCCACGCCAGGCCTTGAAGTGTTTCGCGTAGCGCTTGCGCTGATCCGGGGGTAGCGGCTGTGCCGCACGCCCGGCGAACGCTACCCAAGGCGGGTTCCCAATCACCAGATCGAAGCCGCCGGGAGCCGAACAGGCGAGCAGGCGCTCCCACGACCAGCCATACTTATTTCCCTGAGGATTCAAATCGAGATCGAGTGAGTCTCCAAGCAGGAGCTGCGCTGGGAGGTTCGCTATCGGAAGCTCAGCCTGCCCCAGCTCGAGCCATATGGAAAGCTCCGCGACCGCCAGGGCCTGCGTCGACCTGTCCACCCCAAGCAAGCGCCCAACGACCGCCATGCGGCGCTCGCCATCCTGCGCATCGGGCGCCAGATGGCGCAGGCACGCCAGCAAGAACGCACCGCCACCCACCGCAGGATCACACACCCGCGGTGGCTCATGGGCCTCAGCGAAGGGTGCCAGCGCACGCTCGGCGATCAGCGCGCACACCGCTGGTGGGGTGTAGAAGCTCCCGCTGCGCCGCCTCTGAACGCCAACAGTCGCCCACTCGAGCAGGCGCTCGTGGGCGCGCCCCAAGACCTCCACGCTGGAGTCCGCGTCGAGCAAGCGCGCGAAGGCCTCCATACATTTCCCCCTGGAATGATGATCGAGGGCATCGAGCAACCCCGGCTCGAAATCCGCCGTCAAGAGCCGAGCGCCAGCCAGAGCCGGCGCACTTCGAGCGACCTCCAGCCACTCCGCTGGCCCCGCGTGCTCGGGATCAGGGGGTGAGGGCACGAGTCCACGGCGCGCGGCGAGCCCGGCCCCGAGCCATACCAGGGCCCAGCTGGACCACACGTCGGGGCTCCGAGAAGCTCGCTTCGCCGCGCGCTCGAGACAGCTCAGCCAGCCCCGCAGCAGCGCGTCGGAGGAAGCAGTGTCGAGGTCGCTCGGCACCCTGCTCGGATAGTCCAGGCGCCGAGTGGCGTCGAGCGCCCTCGAGTGGCGCCCCGAGTTGATGACCCCGAAGTTCCCGATTACTAGGCGTTGCATGCAGCTCGCCTCGAACTTGCTCGGCTCCGAGAGTGCCTCCCGGTGCATCGTCTTGCTCCACGGTATTCTGGGCTCAGGCGGTAACTTGCGAGGCCTCGGCCGGCGCCTGGTCGAGCGCTTGCCAGGGACTCGAGTGGTGCTCTTCGATCTGCGTGGCCACGGGGACTCTGCAGAGTACGCTCGCAGCGTCGGCGGCCCTCATAGCGTCCAAGCATGCGTGGAAGACGTCGATCGCGCCTTGCGCGACATGAAGCTCCAGCCAGACGTGGTCATCGGTCACTCGTTCGGCGGCAAGGTGGCGCTCATGTTCGCCCAGGCGTTTCCTCAAGGATTGCGTCAGGCGTGGGCGCTCGACTCCACACCCGGCATCAAGCGGGAAGCCGACGGAGGTGAAGTGGGGCATGTCTACCGCACCCTGCTCGAGGTGCCGACGCCCTTCCCTAGCCGCGAGGCGATGCTCGAAGCGCTCCAGAGTCGTGGCATCGCCACCGGGATCGCTCGCTGGATGACCACCAACTTGAGGCGCGAAGGCGAGGCCTACGACTGGGCCTTCGACCTGAACGTGATCGGTGAGCTGCTCGAGGATTATTTCCAGCAGGATATGTGGCCGTGGCTCGAGGCGCGGCGAGGCACACCAGACATTCACCTGTTGCGAGCATTGAACAGCGATCGCTTCAGCGCGGAAGACGTACGCAGGGCACAGGCGCTGCCCAGGCCGACCCGGGTCCAGCTGCACGAACTCGCAGGCTCTGGGCACTGGGTGCACGCCGACAACCCAGAAGGCTTGCTGGAGATTCTGGTCGGCGAACTCGCGCCCCACTGACTAGCGACGCTTGGAGGTGCGCTGTTCGACCAAGGCTGCGCCGAGGTCGAGCGCGGCCGCCATCCCAGCCGGGTCCGCGACATTACGCCAGGCGATGTCATACCCGGTCCCGTGGTCCACACTGGTGCGCACAATCGAGAGCCCTGCGGTCACGTTCACCGCGTCTCCAAAGGCTACCAGCTTCATCGGGATGGTGGCTTGGTCGTGATACATCGCCACGACGCCCGCGTACTCGCCCTTGAGCGCCTTGCGGAACGCCGTCTCCGCGCCCAGCGGTCCGCTCACCTTCACCCTTCGCCCGAGCTTGGCTTTCGCCCGCTGGATCCCGGGAACGATCGCGAGGCGCTCCTCACTGCCCAACAGCTCACTCTCGCCTGCGTGGGGATTCAGCGAACACACCGCCAGCTCGGGCCTCTGCTTGCCGAGCGCCTGCACCAGCTCGGCGAGCGCCAAGATCGACTCGGCAACCGATTCCTCGCGGATAGCGTCCGAGACGTCGTGCAGTGGGAGGTGAGTGGTCACGAGACTGGTGGTGAGCGCCTTGGCCGCGAAGCACATCACGCTGCTCGCTGCGTGGTCGAGCGCCTGGAGCCACTCGGTGTGACCGAGGAAGTGCTCGGCGCCGGGGCTGCCTGAGGCGGCGATAGCCGCCTTGCTGACAGGCCCGGTGACGAGCGCAGCGCGTCCGAGCCGCTTGCACAACGCATAGCCTGCTTCGACCCAGGCGAGCTGCGCTTGGCCGGATTGCTTCGTGGGGGCACCTGGTTTGCGGTCTCGTGCGCTGACGCGCACCCCTGGATCGTGGACCCACAGCTCGCCTGGTTTGTGTGCGCACAGCTCTGCGAGATCGGCAGACGGCTCCATCAGCCTGAGGCAGCTCTCCCTCACCCCCAACAAACGGCACGCTTGCTTCACGGTGCCTGGATCGGCGACCAAGACGCAGGGTTCGCTGGTCTGCTTCGATCGAGAGCGCCGATAGGCCGCCGCAACGGCGACCTCGGGGCCGATCCCCGCGGGACACCCCACGGAAATGACGAGCGCCACGGGGAGGCTCTCACCTCGCCGCGGCGCCTTGACGCGTGTGGTCTTGCTTGGCTTGGCCTTCAGACCAGGCGCGTCAATCTTCGAGGTCCTCGTCGTCATCGGGATCGTCACCAGTTGGGGCACGCAGCTTGTACCCCGAACCGCGCAACGTCTCGAGTGGCAACGCATCTCCAAGCTTGGCCCGCAGTCGACGCACGTGGATGTCCACGGTGCGCGGGCCGCCGTCGTAGCGGTTGCCCCACACGCGGGCGAGCAGGTGATCGCGACTGAGCACCTTGCCTCGCCGCTCGCACATGTACGCCAGGAGCGCGAACTCCTTGGCGGTGAGCTGCACGGGGCGGCCCTGGACGCTGACCTCGTGGCCCGCCTTGTCGATCACGATGGGCCCCACTTTGTGGCGCTCCTCGGTCGCGAACTCGCTGCGGCGCCACTCGAGCGCTCGAATGCGCGCGTACAGCTCCTCGGGCACATAGGGGTGCAACACGAAATCGTCGAACCCGCTGGAGGGCTCGATGCGCGCCACCTGACCCACGGTCACTGCGATCAGGGCGCCGACACTGTCGAACGTCGCTTCTCCTCTCACGGTGCGCAGGGCCGCCACAGCCAGATCTGGTCGGTCGAGCGCTTCGAAGACCAACGCGCGGGGGCGCACGTTGTTCTCGTCGTCGTCGTCCTCGATCAGATTGACCGGGTCGTCCCACAAATCGAGAGTCCGCACGTTGGCACCCAGCTGCCGCAGGGTTGCCGCTGCACCGTCCTCACGTTCCAACAACGGACCATGGCCGACTACGGCCACGAAGGTTTTGGTCCGCTGAGCCTTGGCCTCAGCCGATGTCCGTTCCGCCAACTGTTATCTTCGCTAGCTTAATGGTTGGACAACCGACCCCCACCGGGACGCTCTGGCCATCCTTGCCGCATGTCCAGATCCCGTCGGAGATCTCCACGTCGTTACCCAGCATGCTTACCTGGCCGAGTGTTTCAGGACCGTTGCCAATAAGGTTCACGCCCTTGAGCGGTGCAGTTAGTTTGCCGTCCTCGATCAGGTAACTTTCAGTCAGAGAGAACACGAAGTCACCGTTCGAAATATCCACCTGGCCACCGCCGAACGTCTTGGCAAACACGCCGCGCTTCACGCTCTTCACGATTTCTTCGGCCTCGTGAGGACCTGCCGTGAGGACCGTGTTGGTCATGCGTGGCATCGGCGCGCATGCGAAGCTCTCGCGACGCCCATTACCACTGGGGTCGAGCTTGAAGTGCCGAGCGCTCAGGCGATCGTGCATGTAGCCCTTCAAGATCCCGTTCTCGATCAGCACGTTCTTCCTGGGGGCGTTGCCCTCGTCGTCGATGTTGATGGAGCCACGGCTCTCGAGGAACGTCGGATCGTCGACGACGGTGCACAGCTCGCTGGCGACCACCTCACCGACACGGCCGGTGTAGTTGCTAGTCCCCTTGCGGTTGAAGTCTGCTTCGAGGCCGTGCCCCACCGCCTCGTGAAGCAGGATGCCGCTGTCGCCTGGCGCGAGGACGACTTCCATCTGCCCGGCGGGCGCGGGGCGAGCGTCGAGCAAGGTCAGTGCCTGCTTCGCTGCAATTTCCGCGTGTTTTTCTGGGCTGTGGCCGTCGAAGTAGCTCAGGCTCATGCGCCCACCGCCGCCACTTCGACCGGCCTCGCGCTTGCCCTCGGACTCGGCGATGGCCCGCACCCCGAAGCGCATCAAGGGCTGAACGTCATAGGCCATACGGCCGTCGCTGCTCGCGATGAGCACAGCGCGGATCTCCTCCACGTACGACGCCTCCGCCTTGATGATGCGCGAATCGAAGCCCAAGGCCGACGCGCTGGCTCGCTCGAGCAGCGCTCGTTTGTCGGTGCCCGGTTGATCGATCGGGGGTGAGGAGAGCTCATAGCGATGCGGAAGGTCCACCGGCGTCAGTGCGATGGTGTGAGAACCCTTGCCACCGGTCGCAATGCGGGCGGCGGTCTCGGCGGCGCGCTTCATGGCCTCCCAAGTGAGGTCCTCGACGTGCGCGTAGCCAGTGGCATCCCCGCGCTGAACACGCACCCCCATGCCCAGCGACACAGACCGCGAGGCGCTGCGGGTGATGCCCTCTTCGAATGAAATCGCGCCGCCAGCGCGATACTCGAAGAACAGGTCCGCGTACTCACCCCCATGCTGCAAGGCGACCGCAAGCAGTCGCTGGCAGATGTCGGGGTCGATGCCAGCGCTCCCGCCGGGTGCGAACGGGGCGCGATAGGTTTGGCTCTCGGTCATTCTTTGGCTTCTCTTGGGGCGATACGGTGGGTTGGGGGTAGCTAGCAGACCATGCTGCTGGTTCGGATGAGCCGCAAGAGGGGGCCCGCACGGGGTCGCGACACTGCACACTCAAGCAGTACACAGAATGAAGCGGGCGAGCTGGAAGCAACCCGATCAGTGGCCCATCCCATTGCCGTTTCCAGGTTTGGGTTGGATAGTCCCGGGCAATGACTGGCCTGCCTTCCCTCCTCATCAGCGTCCATGTGATCGGCGACCTACTCTGGATCGGCTCGATCTGCGCGACCGCGCTGCTGCTTGGAGACTCTAGCGCGGATCCGAAGGAGCGCGGGCGCCTCGCCTACCTGATCTACCGGCGGCTCGCGAACCCAGGCTTCATCGTAGCCTTCGTGGCGGGTCTGACGCAGCTAGTCATGAACACTCAGCACTACTTCGTGGCGACCAAGTTCATGCACGCCAAGCTGCTCTTCGCGTTGGTCGTGATTGGCCTTCACCACGTGATCGGGGCCCGGGCGAAGCGCATGGCGCAAGGCAAAGTCACTGATCCTGGCCCCGCGCCAGCGATGGGCTGGGGCGTCCTGGTGCTGGCCGCAGTGACCGCAGTCTTTGCGGTGTTGAAACCGTTCTGAAGCACTCCCCTCGGTCCGCTGCGACAGCCCAGCCACCGCCCGGTTTCAGGGACTAGAGATCCATTGCCTCAATCCGAGCACGCTGCCGCTCGTGCGGGCGTGCTAAAGGCTTGAGGCTCGCTTGACCCTGCGTGGCGTGGGGTCGTAGCATTTCAAGCGTTCCCAGATTCCCCTGCGGGAGCGCGGGAGTCACCCCACTCGTGCCACCCTGGCACGGGACCTAGCACACACGATCGCGCGCACCCCGAGCAGGAGCGCGACGAGGAGCAACCCAGAGGCCGTGGCCCTCGACCGCGAGAAGACTCTCCAGACTGCCCAGAAGTACGTCGACAAGAAGAAGTACGACCGGGCAATCGAGGAGTATCAGAAGATCGTTCAAGCCGATCCGAACGACGCACGCACGTTGCTCAAGATCGGCGACTTGCAGGCTCGCATGCAAGCCTATGCGGAAGCCATCGCGACGTACGATCGGGTTGGGCAGTACTACTCTCAGCAAGGCTTCGCGCTCAAGGCGATCGCCGTCTACAAGCAGATCCGCGAACTCGTGCAGAAGCACGTGCCTCAGCTCGCAGATCGCTACGGGCACATCGTGCCGAAGCTGGCTGAGATCTACACCCAGCTCGGGCTGACCAGCGACGCTCTGGCGGCATATGACGAGGTCGCGACGCGACTGCAGCGCGGAGGCCGAGATCGAGATGCGATCGAGGTATTTCGCCGGATGGTCAGCCTCGATCAGACGAACCCGCTGCCCCACTTGAGGCTGGCGGAAGCTTGCTGCCGCGTACAGGCCCTGGACGAAGCAATCGAGTCCTTCTGGACAGCCTCCCAGCTTCTGCTCGAGCTGCGGCGCCGCGACGACGCCTTGAAGGTGGTCGAGCGCATCCTTCACTTCCGCCCGGAAACAAAGTATGCGCTCGTGGCGGCTGAGCTCTACATCGAGCGAGGAGGGCAGCAGGACGGCTTGCAGGCCCTCGCGAAGCTCCAAGCCGCGTTCCAGAAGGAGCCACGGAACCTCGACATCCTGTCGCTCCTGGCACGAGCCTTTACGCTGATTGGTCAGGGGCCAAAGGCGATCGAGGTCTACAAAGAGATGGCGCGCATCGCGCGTGACCAGAACAACGCGCAGCTGTTCCGCGAGCTCTTGGACCACCTGACGAGCGTGGCCCCGAACGACGAAGGTGTGGCTGCACTGGCCCGCTTGGGTCAGCCCCCCGCCGAGACTCAGCCAGGAGGGCCAGTCTCGGTAGAGAGCGTGTCCGACGCCGAGGTCGAGTCCGTTCCAGAATACAGCGCGCCTCCACAGCAGCAGTACCACCGCCAGCCTCAGTACAGCGCCCCGGATGTCGTGGTGGTCGACGAGTCACTCGAGGCCGCTGAGGAGTTGATCGATCCCGACTCCGTCGACGCGCGAGGCCACGTGCGCAAGGCTCTCGTCGACGCAGAGAGCTTTCGCAAGCTACGTCTCTACTCGAAGGCGCTCGAGACGTTGCGCATAGCCCTCGAGATAGATCCCCGCGGAATTTCCATCCGGGAGAAGCTGAGGGACATCCTCTGGGAGTCGGGCGACCGAGACTCCAGCATCGGTGAGATGATCACCATCGCCGCCATCCACCAAGACGAGGGCCGGCTCGAGCTCGCCGAGGCGCAGCTGTACGCCGTGCTCGAGGCGGAGCCCGAGCATGTCGTGGCCAACCAGATGCTGGCCGATCTGGGTGCTCCTGGCTACGAAGGCTACGCACAGGACTACGCATACTCGGAACACGAGCAGCCGACCGGCCACTATCCGGAGCAGGGCTACGCGGAGCAGGGCTACGCGGAGCAGACTGCCCAAGGCTACGAGCAGCAGCAATACCCCGCGGAAGCAGGTGCGCAGGCGGAGTACTACGAGCAGGCGGAGTACTACGAGCAAACGGAGTATCAGTACGAGCAGCCGCAGCAGCAGCAGGCCTACCCGGCTCCAGGCTACGAAGCGCCGGAGCCCTACGACCCGAACGAGCCCCTGCCTTCTTACGACCTAGAAGAGGTGGGCGCCTCCGAGGCGCTGGCCAACGAGCGCCCCCTCGCACCCCCTGTCGGGTTCGAGGCCGTCGACGATCCGTTCTCCGACGCTCCGCTGCCAAGCTTCCCACTCACCGCCGAAGAGGAGGACGACGACCTCATGGCGGGCCTCGCGCCTGGAAGTTCGGGCTACGCGACGGGCGGCGAGTACGGCAACGTCGACTACACCCAGCGCGAAGCGCCCCCGTTTGCCTCCATGGAGGGGCGAACGGCAGAGGGCTTCGATGCCGCGGCCACCTTCGTCGACCTCGACTCACAGTTGGTCTCCCAGCGCTCGGGCGAGCTCGACGATATCGAGGAACTCAGCGACGACGATCTCGAGACAGCCAGCCCCCCGGAGGTCGAGCCTGCGCCGATGAGTGCTGCAGCCGACTCCGGTCAGAGCGAGCTGATCGAGGAGGTCCTGGACGAGGCTGAGTTCTTTGCGGCCCGAGGCCTGTGGGAAGACGCCAAGGCCATCGTCGAAGACCAGCTGCGAAGGGTACCCGGTCACCCACTCTTGCTCGAGCGCCTGCGGGAAATCGAGCTGGCTATCGAAGCCCAGACGGACACGGAGAGCGGAGCCCGGGAACGCGCTCCGCTGTCCGAGTCTCCCGAGGACAACGCGTTCGATATCGCGGCGAGCCTGGGCGCGCTCGATGAGCTGGAAGAGGCGGCGCCGGCCCAAGCCCGAGCTTTCAGCGCTCACGATGACGTGGACGTCGATCAGGTGTTCGCGAAGTTCAAGGAGGGCGTCCGCGCTCAGGTGAGCGATCAAGACAGCGCCACCCACTACGACCTGGGAGTCGCCTACAAAGAGATGGGCCTGCTCGCAGATGCGATCGGAGAGTTCGAGCTCGCTTCACGAGATTCCGTAAGGGAATGTATGTGTTACGCGATGATCGGAATGATCCACCTCGAGCAGGGCGATCTCGACCGCGCGGCCGAAGCTTATGTTCGCGGGCTCTCTGCTCAGAACAAGACCGTCGAGCAAGAGATGAGCCTGTATTACGACCTGGGAAACGTCTACGAAATGAAGGGCAGCGCAGCCGAGGCGGTCTACTACTTCGAGAAGATTGCCCGGCGTGATCCTGGATATCGCGACGTGAAGGAACGCATCGACGCGTTACGGCCCCAGCAGCCCTCCCGTGCTACGGCTGCTCGTGCGGTGAACGACGATGAGGAGTTCGATCGCGTTTTTGACGACCTGTTTGAAAGTAAGTGACCGATGCGAGCCTGGACCCTTCTGCTTATTCCTTCTGCCCTGATTCTCAACGCCTGCGCCACGGCTGACCAGCCCTCGGGCGGCATCGGCGGGACCGGCAACGTCGGCAACGGCGGCAGCGGGGCGCAAGGCGGAACCAACCAGGGCGGAACCAACCAGGGCGGAACCGATCAGGGTGGCACCAACCAAGGTGGAACCGATCAAGGCGGAACCGGGAACGTCGGTAACGGCGGCAGCGGAGCGCAAGGCGGTTCCGCGGGGAGCAGCGGCGCGAGTGGCTCGGCTGGTGGTGGTGCAGGCGGCTCCTCCGGGAGTGCTGGTTCCGCAGGGAGCTCTGGTGCGGGTGGCAGCTCCGGCTCGGGCGGCTCGACGAACTGCACGTCACCGTCAGGACTTGGCACTTGTGATACCTGGACCCAGTGCGGCTGCGCCACCGGTCAAATGTGCCAGATCCGCACCACCGATGGCACCACGGCCTGCTACAGCCAGGGGAGCACCCAGGCATACAACAGCTGCAGCTCAGCTGCGGACTGCCAGCCAGGCCACGACTGCGTGGGCGGCGCTTGCCAGCAGTACTGCGACAGCTCCGCGGACTGCAGTGGGAACTTCGACGTGTGTGGCGAGGTTGGCTACGACAACGCCGGGACCTTCACCATCATCCCGGGCTTCAAGACCTGCTCGCGCACCTGCAATCCTGCGTTGCCACAGTCGTCGAGCGCCCCCTATCAGGGCTGTGGCGCTGGCCTGGCCTGCGTGCCCACCCAGGACAACTCCAGCGTTTGCACGACTGCGGGCTCAGCACCGCACCACGGAAGCTGCCCGAACGGGACGGAGTGCGCCTCTGGGACCATCTGCGTAGGCACGGAGTGTCTGCGTGCCTGCAACAACGTCAACGGCTCCTGTAGCGG
>JAUILJ010001021.1 GCA_030433055.1 Polyangia bacterium | reverse complement strand
TCGCTGTCTAGCGGTTCCGCCGGATCCCCGATCCGGAGCTGTTCATCCAGCGTCAGAGACTCCTCGGTTGCGATCAGCAGGTCCTTGGAGACCTCGTTCAGAGACTCCGCGTGGAAATTGTCAAAGGCCATCCACACGGCGAGCACCAAGAAGTAGCCCAGCGCCAGTGCGGTCTCGTCGAGGTTCCGCGCCAGCACCTCCGTGGCAAACTCACTGAGAGCGTTCTGGCGCTCTTCGAAGTCGTCGAACGCATCGTCCAGGCGCTCCCGGGTGTCGTCGTCTTCGGAAGCGAAGACATTGCGGAGCTCGTCCATCACCGATTCGGGGACCCGGGCGTAGCTTGGAACGGGTCTAATAGCGGCTCTGCGTACCCACACGCGGCTGACTCTATCGCGCCCACACGGCTTAAGCCACAGGGCTGGCTTCTGAGGCTAGCTGGGCGCCTGCGGCGGTCGGTTGGGGGCTCAGGGCTTCAAGGCGTGCTGATATCGTCGGGGCTCGCCAGAGGCTGAAGCTGATGGATCGACACCCAGCCTTCGGTCGTCCCCCACTCGATGTGAGCCAGGCTGCCGTTGCGCTCCAGGATCCAGATGAGTGCCCCTTCGGGAATGGCCTCTAGCTCGATGCGATCCGACTTCGGCAAGGGCCGGCCCTGGACGTCGAGCAAGCGAGCCTCCGTGGCGACGATGACCGCGGGATCAGTCGTGATCCGGAAGTGCCTCGAGGCATAGGTGAGCACCGAGAAAAGTAGCATTGCGACCCCGGCAACCGCGGCGGCGACGCCTCCGCTGAAGCGCGCTCGTGGCTTCGGGTTCCAGAGGCGCAGCCCCAGCCCCACGCTCAGGATCAGCGCGGAGAGGGCTGCTAGAAGCGCCCAGACGTCTTCTGACACGAGCGTCACGATCGCGCGACTGAGTGATGCGTTGACGACGACCGGTTCGCGCCCCTCCCGGCTGCGGCGACGAGTGATCTGTGCTTCGACTGCGGCCAAGGCCCGAGCAGCCTCCACGTCGCCGGGGCGCAGTCGCAGGCACTCCTGGAAGGCGGCCGCGGCGCGCCCGTAGTCTCCAGGTTGCACCTGGCGCGTTTCCGCGCGGCGTGAGTAGGCGACGCCGCGGTCGAAGCTCGCGTCGGGGTGCACGAAGCCACGATCCGCTAGGACCTCCAGCTCGTCGATGGCCTTGTCGAACGCGCCCTGACCCAGGGCGCTTGCCGCGCTGTGGAAGAGCTCACGGTTCGAAGAGCTAGGCGTCCCGGCCGCCTCAGGCGGGCTCGCCAGAGCGGGGGCCCCCGCGTCCTGTGCAAGTGCGAGGCGCGGAGCAGACCACAAGCCAAGCAGGGCGAGCAGACACGCGCACCAGCGGAGCAGAGAGCTGGGGAAGGGGAGAGCCGGACGCATACTCAAGCAGCAGGTTCCGCGTCACTATCACGGGAGGTCTTGGGTTTGAGCTTTCCCAGATCTCGCATCAGGTTTCTGGTTCGCTCGACGATGGCGCTGTCCAGCGCGGCACCGGTGAAACGCACAGCGTCGAGCTGGTCCAGCAGCGTACACACCGCCTCGGCCAGGTTGGCGGGTGCGCCATTTTGCTCGAGCTCCTTCGGCAGATCGGCACGCAGCACGCCTCGCGCCTTGACCTGAGTTGCAGCTTCGATGGCGTGGAGCAGCGCCCGCTCCAGCTCACTGGCCGCCTGCTTGCTGTTTCCCGCCTTGAGCTCGTCCTTTGCCTTGTTGAGGGCGACACTGGCGAGCGTCTCGCTGGCTTCCTTGCGCTGCTTCAGTCGATTCGCGAAGCGCCTCCCGCTGCGGCCCCCGAGGTGGACCAACATCACGCCGAACGGCCCGCCAAACAGCAGTAGCCAGTAGTACCAAGTGTCGGTGATATGAAAGCGGCGTTGCTCTGCGGAACCGAGTTCGAGGCGTGGAGAGAGTTCCAGTCGCGCGTCGGTTTGGCTCTTGGTCTCTTCCAGCGGCTGCTTTGCCGGATCCACTCGGACGCTGCCCAGGTCTGCCTGAGCGGTCTCGTAGCGCTTGGTCGCAGGGTTCCAGTACGGCAGCTTGAAGCTACCGAGCTCGACCTCCCCGCTCTTGGTGATGCGCGCCGTGTAGCTGAAGCGACGCCAACCACCGAGGGAAGAACCGCTGGGCTCGATCTCCTCCTGGACGTTGGGCTCGAGCCACTCGACACCGTTTTGCTGTGGTGGCTTGAGCGCGCCCGGTAGATTGCCCTGGCCTTCCAGGCGCACGACTACGCTCACCGATTCGCCCTGCTCGATGATGCGGGGCTCGACGCGCGCCTTCAGAACGAAGTTGCCAACGTCCCCGAGCGTGTAGCCCACGGGGCGGCCAGCGGCGGGCGGCTCGATCACCTTCACGCGTACCGGGGGACTCTCCTTGTTCAGCCCGCGGCCGAGCCCGTACGCGTAGGCCTGACCGCCAAATCCCATGGTGATCGACCCGATTTGAGATCCTGCGGCGTTGTTGAATCGAACGTGAGCCAAACCGTCCACGTCGTTCACAGGTTGATAGATCGATCCAAAACCAAATCCAAAACCGTAACCTTGGACTT
>JAUILJ010000101.1 GCA_030433055.1 Polyangia bacterium | reverse complement strand
CCAGGGACCCGCGGCGCCTCAGGTGCTCCGCGAGTGGAAGTGGATCGGTGCGCTGCAGCTTGTTGTCGAGGCGCACGATGCAGCCATCTCGCGAGACGAGCGCAAAGCCTCCTCGCGTGGGCACCAGCCTGCCGGTCCCCAAGTCACCGCATGCGTAGCTCGGAGCGTGGACCAACGGGACGCGCGTTGGCTCCCCCTCAGAAGGGTACTCCGTGATGAAGATCTGTGGCGGAGTCGCCACGTAGGTGGTGTTCGTCGAAACGAGGCGCCCTGCGACTTGCTTCACCACGACGAACGGCTCATTCGAAACGATCCAGCCAGGGACTCGTTTGAGCTGCGCATCTTGAACTACGAAGTCGAGACCGTAGTCCCGCTCCCAATCTGGTCTCGGCGGAAGGGGCGGCGCTCCGAGGGCTCCCCCCGGCTGCAATGGCCGCTGCCCCAACGAAGGGATATGCGTCAACCCCACGGAAACATAATCCATGTGTTCGCCGAGCATCGAGTTGATCCCGTCCCAGCCCGTCGGCACGGGCTTCCTGCCTTTGGCTAGCCAGAACGAAGCCACCGGGCCCCCCTCCAGGTTCCCGCTGACTAGAAAGCGCCACGCGCCGTCCCGATATTGGGCGCGCTCGGCGCCGTAGCAACGCTGCAAGCCCTCGCACATTGCCTCTCGGTCGGAGAACGGTAGCTGCTCCTGCAGCTTCCCAGCTCGCAGACTCAAGATCCTCGGCGGCAGCTGCTGCAGATCGCGTAGAGATTCCAGATTCGGCACTTCCACCAGCTCGAGCGCGTCCCCCACCCACGCCCCGCCGAGCAACGCAGACATGTATTGCCCTGGTAGCTCGATTGGTTCCGAGAGCCAGCCGTCCGGCCCAGCAACGCCGGCCGCGAGCGGACCGATCGCAGCGTCCACACGGTAAACGATCCCC
The DNA here is from genome assembly GCA_030433055.1 of Polyangia bacterium. Taxonomy (GTDB): domain Bacteria; phylum Myxococcota_A; class Polyangia; order Polyangiales; family Polyangiaceae; genus JAHBVY01. Next base: position 13,023 of record JAUILJ010000101.1, on the reverse strand, counting down.
AGCACACCGTCGCCTCGCGGATACAATCCAACCGTGTTTCTGCCGAAGGGCACCGTTTTGGGCGACGGCCAGAGCGATCGCCCCTCCCCAGCATCTACGTCGACGCGCACCAGCGCAGCGGGCTCGCCGTCCGATTTCTGGATCCACGTCCACAGGTACTTCCCGTCAACCAGGGTAGCCATCCCGATGTCCACCGACGGGCGATAGCCCCTACCCTCAGGCTGGACAATGGGCTCGCCGCGCTCGTCGTACCAGGGCATCACCCGCCCACCGGTGCGCCAAGCAGGAACACCGAACGCCATGTTGGCCCCGTAGAACGAAACCCCTAGGCTCGAGAGCACGCTCACCAGGGCGAGCCAGCCAAGGCGACTCACCTACTCGATCTCGGCTCGGGCGACGTCGAACATCGGGATCTGCCCACCGATCAGGCACTGCGACTCGGGCGGGCAGTGGTAGGTGCGTGGTTGCCCCCACAAGCGCACCTTCTTGCCAACGACCTCGGCACCGCTCAACGACCAGCTTAGGTCGTCGGATGTCACCATGTGCTTCCCGACGGAAAAAAGCCCCTTCGAGCGTCTGACGACCCCCTGGATCTCCACGGCTGGCTGTATGATCTCAGCGGAGACCAGCTTGGTTGCAGAGAACCAACTGCCAGCCTTGGTCTGGATCGCCGGCTCGCCGGGCTTCTGTGGTTCGCTGTGGCGTGCTTCGAGTTCGGCAACGACCAACAGCCTGACCCCTAAGAGCTCGTCGTGCTGCTTGCCCCGCTCCGCCTCGGGCAACGCCGCCTTCAACTCCTCGAGCGAGAGCGTCACCCCGCGCACGTCGAGCCCCCCTTTGACGGGGCGCACCATGGCCTTGAACTCGACCAGGCCTGCAGTCAAAGACTCATCGTCCGCAATGCTCCGCGGCTTGGCCGAGGAAGGTGCTGGCGCCGGCACGCTGGGTTGCTCCGGCGCAGGCTCCGGCTCGCTCAGGGCGATCGGCCGGTCTGGGGGCTCCGTCTCTGCTGCGCTAGGGGTGCACGCCAAGAACGCAAGCGCCGCCCCGGGCATCCAGGCGCCCCTGACCAATATCGTCATGGGGCACAGGATACTCGAGGCGGAGCTTGGGCTGAAGCACGTTGCCCCGAACGCTCACTGCGCGGCTTCGCTGGCGGCGGCGGCGACCGCTTGTACCTCGAGCTCGATCTCGATCGTTTCTCCGACGAGCACTCCGCCTGCCTCGAGCACCTGGTTCCAAGCAAGGCCGAAGTCTCGACGATCCACCGAACCGCTGGCCGCGAACGCCACGCGCTGGTTGCCCCACGGGTCCTTGGCTTGTCCGCCGTACTCCACATCCAACGCGACCGACTTGGTGACGCCATGGATGGTCAATTCCCCGTGGAGACGATACTTGTCTTTGCCCGCACTCTCGATCTGCGTGCTCTTGAAGGCTAGCTCCGGAAACTGCTCGACATCGAAGAAGTCAGCAGAGCGCAGGTGGTTGTCCCGATCCGCGACTCCGGTGTCGATGCTCCCCGCGTCGATGGTGACGGCGACCTCGCTCCGGGTGAGGTCAGCAGCGTCCAGCCGCAGCGTTCCCTGCCAACTTCCAAACCGCCCCCGCACCTTCGCGAACACCATATGGCGAACCGAGAAGGCGATGGAGGAGTGGCTGGGATCGATGTTCCAAGTATTCAGAGTCATGATGCTTTTCTTTCCTCGTTGAAGCTGAGCAAAGCATATGACTGTTGCTGTAATCTGATTAGCCGCCCAATTTTGGAGACACTGTCTCACCAGCGGAACAATCTTCGGGCCTGGGGATCACCCTCGGGTCCACGGGGCCGAAGGACAGGAAGTAGCTGTGGAATGCCGCGACGTCGGCCCACTGGTCACGCAGGCGCTCGATGGCTCGGCGGCCCAGGTGGTAAGTCGATGCCTGGAGCGGGATCTGTGCATAGCGCCGCGCCTCGAGCCACCCATGGTGCTCGGTCAGGCACGCTGACTGCATCATGAAGGTCTGGACTGCGTCCTGCGTCATGTCTCCGGCGGCCAGTGACAGGTCTGCCACGACGCGTGCTGCGCGGACAGCGTGAGCCATCAACACGAACAGCTCCTCGCGCTTGCTGAAGAAGCCTCGCTGGCGCATCAGCTCCTCTGCATACACCGCCCAGCCCTCGATGTTCAACATCGGAGCCCAATATCCTCGTGGAATTGCCACCTGATCATGCACCACCAGAAAGCGCACCGGGGCCTGCTGAGCTCCGAAGCGCCGCTGCCAGATGAAGCTCTGCAGGTGGTGACCGGGCAAGCCTTCGTGCACCGTGAGGTCCGCGGCCCACGCCTCGGGGTGCGCGTCGCGCTCCAGGGTCACCAGGAAGTGTCCCAGCTTGTCCGCCCCGAGCAGCGGAGCCGGCCAGTTGGCGGCGCCCCCGGTCGCCGCGAAACTGGGAGGCAACACATCGACCCCCATCGCGTAGTCGCTGGGCAGCTCGAAGAGGCGTTCGGAGCGCACGAGCACTTCTGCTCGGCGCACGTAGGCCCGGTAGGCCTCCAGGATGTCCCCTCCCACCTTGGCGGCTTGGAGCTCGAGAGCCAGCTCACGCACCTGTGCCATGTCCCGGATCCCACGCTCGGGTGCCAGCTCCGCCGCACACGCGATCATTTCCTCATGGATCTCATCCAGGTCGCGCCGAGCAGAACTAACCAGGTCGCTCGGCGGCTCCTCGATCCCAAACATCAACCGCAGCCGCACACCGAGCTCGGCCTCACCGATCGATCGCGAATCAGCGGCCGCAACCTCGCTCATCCAGGCCAAGTGTCGCTCGTACGCCTCCGCGGCCGCGGCGAACCCCAGCTCCTGCAAGCTCGAGATCGCCGCGGGAACCTGCGTCGACACGAAGAAGTCGCGCAGCGTCGTGTCCGGGACGCGCACCCCATCGCGGAGCCCGCGCTCCACATTTCGCTCATGCTGTTCGAGGAACTCCGGCACGCACGCGGCACGCTTGCTCAGCAGCTCGAGTTCCGCCTCCGTTTTCGCGTGGATCCGCTGAATCTCCAGCATGTTGTAGGGATAGAGCGACCAGTCGAGCCCCAGGTAGAGCCACTCGTGCGCATGGTCATGGAAGTCGGCGAGGCGCTTCAGGCAGACATGGTCGAGGCGCTCGTCCTGAGCGAGTGCACCCAGGTCCATCGCATCCAGCGCCTGACGGGTCTGGCTCCAGAATCGACCTTCCAACTCCAGCGCGGCCGGGGAGTGATCCCGCAATCGATCAGCGCCTGCGCTCAGCCCGAGGCTCGTCGCCTCCTCGGGGTGCAGCGCCATGTATCGCTCGAAGAACTCGCGCTTGAATCCGTGCATGGTTGTCGTCGGCCTGATACGTACCGGCAGGCAGACTACCGTCTGGTAGGGGTGGAACGCACCCTTCGACGCTCACTGACACAAGAACAGCAGACCGAGGGCACCCGCGCCGGGGTTGTCGTCGCACACGTCAAGGTCGCAGTAGTGGCTCTGGCACTCCGTGCTCGAATCGCACGCCTGGCCGTTGGGCTTGGTGGCCAGGCAGGTCTCCGTTCCAAAGCTGTCGCAGTAGCCGCTGTCGTCGCAGGCGGTGTACGAATCCGCGCAGCTCTGTCCTGGCGGCACCTTGTTCTTGCAGGTGTCGCGGCAGTAGACACTGTCACCCTCACACCCCAGGGAATCGCTGCACGCACCCCCCACCGGCGCCAAGTTCGCGCAGGTGCCGTTGTCGCAGTACGAGCCGTCGGCGCGATTGCAGATCCCCAGCTCGTACTGGCCGCTCGTGTTCCCGCTGATCACCGTGAGGTTTTCATCCCGGGTGCCCACGCACGCTTCGCCCACGGCGACGAAGTTCAGCCGCTGGCAGTGGGAGGTCTCGGTATCGAAATCGTAGTCGCATCGCGCCTCGCCATTGGCGGGCGCTGAGCACTCGTCGTCCGTGTCGCACACGGCGCCCGGTTGTTTCGTTCCACCACCACCGCCACTTCCACCACCCTGCGGAAACGCGCGCTTGCAACTCTCGGGTTGAGGAGCAGTGGAGTACGTCTGGCACCAGTCGGCGGCCTTCGCCATCTCCTCGTACTGGCGGATGCAGTCCTCCGCTGCGGCCCCGTTGTTGGACCCGATCAGGCTGAAGAACTGCTTGCAGCCTGCCTGGTCGCCAGCGATCCCCGCGTCTTCGCAGCAAGGCTGGAACAGCGCACAGTAGCGCGCCGCAAACTCTTCCGCGCTTGACCCGCCGTCGTCACTGGAGCAGGCGAGCGGTAGACTTGCGAGAGCAGCGGAAATCAGGCCAACCCGAGCAAACAGACGCATACGTCACTTGTACGTGGGCGCCAGGAAGTCTTTCCCTTCAGATCTGGAGCAGACGCGTACCGGTGGTCTTCGCACTCACACGAGGCTCGCTCTCCCCCCAACCCCGCGCTGAAGCGATGGCGACGGTTGCGCCCAGCGCGGTGAATGGAGCTTCCCCGAAGGGATCGCTGAGGGTGATGTCTACGCCCGCGTAGCGGGGCCAGGCGTCTCGCCTCTGGGCTCGAGGCTTCGAACCGGCGCTCACGACCCAGAGAGGGGGAGGGGCGCGCTCGCTGCAACTCCGAGCCGCAGCCTGCTGTCCTCCTTCCATGCGCACGGTACCGCACGGATAAAAGAGAGCACCGTCACCCAGGCTCGCGCCGCCTTCCTTTCGAGCCGCGGCGGCACCGGCCAGGCGCAACAGCTCCATGCGCGCACTGCGAAAAGCTTGCGGCACTCGACGCCGGCCTCGCACGCTCTGCGGCAACGACTGTCCGACGTTGCACCGCATCCGCTCACCCCACGCGCCTCGAGCGCTTTGCGCTCCACACAGACGATTGAAATCATTGGTATGCGACTTGCTGTGAGGACGCCGTGCCCTCGGAAATCCTGCCAGGCGTTGGAGCTGATCGCTCCCAGGCGGCCCCCACCCTGATGCAGGGTCGAGTCGTGGCGATCCGCGGCACCGTGCTGGAGATCGAGATCGAGGGACCGCTACCGTTCCTGGGAGCTGCATTGTTCTCCGAGCAGCCTCCCATCACCGCGGTCGTACAAGCGCACCTGGGCGGGCCGCGGGTCAGGGCCATCTCGACCGACTCCACCCGGCGACTGAAACTGGGAACGTCCATGACCAGCGATGGACAGCCGCTGAAGATCGGCGTGGGGCGCGGCCTCCTGGGCCGTGTCGTCGATCTTCGCGGTGCACCCCTGGACGAAGGACCGGCCATCGAAGCAGAAGCACGGCTCCCGTTGGAGCGGCCTCCGCCTCCTGCATGGGAGCGACAACCGTGGAGCGAAGTCTACGAGACAGGGATCAAGGTGATCGATCTCTTCTGTCCGTTCCTGCGCGGAGGTCGCGCCGCGGTGTTCGGTGGCGCTGGCGTGGGCAAGACCGTCGTGCTCACCGAGTTCATCCACAACGCCGTCTCCGACTTCAAGGGCGTTGCGGTCTTCGCTGGCATTGGTGAGCGCTCACGCGAGGGACTCGAGCTGTGGCAGGAGATGAAGCAGAGCGGTGTGCTAGACCGCACCGCGCTCATCTTCGGGCAGATGAAGGAGACCCCGGGCGCCCGGCTGCTGGTGGGCGAGGCGGCGCTGACCATCTCTGAGTATTTCCGCGATGATTTAGGGCTCGACGTGATGTTCGTCGTCGACAACCTGTATCGCCACGTTCAAGCCGGCATGGAGGTGAGCGGACTGCTGGGCAGATTGCCCTCCCGCGTTGGCTACCAACCCACTCTGGCCGCGGACATCGCTGCGATCGAGGAGCGAATCACTGCCACGAAGCGTGGCGGGATGATCTCGGTTCAGGCAGTCTACGTGCCCGCCGATGACTATGGCGATCCGGCGGTGACCCACGCTTTCTGGCACATCGATAGCGCGCTCGTGCTCTCTCGAGACGTCGCCGCCGAAGGGCTCTACCCGGCTGTGGATCCGCTGACATCCACTTCGAAAGGGCTGGATGCAGGCATGGTGGGAGCACAGCACTACGAGGTCGCGGAGGAGGCTCGGCGGTTGCTCGGTCGCTATGAAGAACTGCGAGACATCATCTCCATGCTGGGCATCGACGAGCTGTCCGCGGATGACCGAACCCTGGTAGGTCGCGCGCAGCGCCTGCGCAATTTTCTGACCCAGCCGTTCGCAGTCACCGAGGGGTTCACCGGGATCCCTGGACGAAGGGTCACGATGAAGGACACCGTCGAGGGAGTGGCCAGCATCCTGCGCGGCGACGGAGATGCGCTACCGGACACGGCGTTCTTCATGATCGGTCGTCTGGAGGAAGCCCATGGATAATTTCCTCCTGGATATCAGAACCCCACGTCAGCTGGTCGCGACGCTCGCCTTGCGCAGCTTGCGAGTACCCACCGAGAGCGGACAGGCGGGTGTGCGCCCGCGGATGCAAGCGTGCCTGCTCGCCCTGGTGCCTGGCCTCGTGCTGCTCCAAGCCGAGCAGGGCTTGCAGTTCTGCGCCACCGCCGGCGGCCTGCTGGACGTCGGGCGGGACGTGGCGAAGCTGTATACGCCGTACGCGGTGATCGGCGACGCTCCGGATGCCGTGCTATCCGCCCTCGACGCTGCGCTCGCACTGCCGAGCGGCGAGCTGGCCGATCGACGTCGCCTGGCAGAGCTCGAGCAGCGCATCCTCCGGGAGCTTCACAGTCCGCTCAGCGGGAGCCGAGGGCCCCGTGGCTAGCGCGCGACAGCTCAAGCACACGCGAGAGCGAACGCAGCGCGACATCGAGCGCTTCCAGCGCCGCTCTCCGCCGGCTCAGTTCTGGCAACGGTTGTCGGTGATCGGCAGCGTCGGCTGGCCCATCGTGCTGCTCAGCACCGGCGGCGCGCTCCTCGGGCGACAGCTCGATCTGCGCTGGGGCTCGGGGATCCACGCGACACTGGCGCTGCTCACCCTGGGCTCGGTGCTGGGCAGCCTGATGGCGTTTCGCTCCGTCTGGAAGGAGGGAGGATGAAACTACTCGTTCTAGGCGCAGGATTTCTGAACGCCGGAGTGCTTGGCGCGACGTTGTTCGCCCTGACAGGTGCCCTTGCTGGCGCGCTCCAATCGCGTTCGCTCGGCGGCTCGCTCGGTCGAGCCCACAGCCCCCTCGGGGCGTTCTTGCGCCTGCTCGGCGCTGCTGCAGTGTTATTCCTCGCGGCAAAGCAAGGTCACATCATCGCGGGTGCGGCTGGGTGGGCCGGAGGCTTTCTGGTTGGCTGCCTGTGGATCTACCGGAGGCTAAGATGACCGAGATCTTCGGGGAACAGGTGCTGGTGTGGCTCGGGCCCGTGCCGTTGACGCTCACCATGGTCACCAGCGCTGCCACGAGCCTAGGCCTGCTGGCGCTCTCGATCAGCGTCACCCGAGCCATCGAGCGGCGCCCTCGCGGCCGCCTCGCGGCAGCGGGGCGGCTCGGTGTGAGCTTTCTGCGTGACCTGACGCTTCAGGCGTCTGGACACGACACACCCACACTGCAGGCGTTCCTGGGTGCACTGTTCCTGTTCATCGCCGGAGCGACCATCCTCGGGCAGTTGCCAGGTGTCTCCGCTCCAACCGCAAGCCTGCCGGCTGCCGCGGCTCTGGCGGCTCTTGTTTTCCTCGCGGTACCAATCGCCGGCATCCAATCCCGGGGAGTCATGGGCTACTTGAAGCACTACCTGCAGCCCAACCCTCTGCTCTTTCCATTGCACCTGATCAGCGAGATCTCACGGACGCTGGCACTCGCACTCAGGCTCTTCGGCAACATGATGAGCGGGCACCTGGTGGTCGCCCTGATCGTCGCCCTGGCAGGAGTTCTGGTGCCTGTTCCGCTGATGGCCCTCGACCTGCTGATCGGGCTGCTTCAAGCGTACATTTTCACCATCCTGGCGGGTGTCTACATTGGCGCGGCCATGCGACTGGGAGAAGGCAACGAATCATGACAGATCACACGATCCTCGCCCTGGGCTCAATTATTACCGCAGGGATCACCATGGCGCTCGGCGCGCTGGGCGCCGCCTACGGCGAGAGCCGGATCGGAGCAGCGTCGATGGACGCCCTGGCGCGTCAGCCGGACGAGGCAGGGTCGATCACCCGCAACCAGTTCGTTGCCCTCGCCATGGTCGAGTCCACGGCGATCTTCTGCCTCGTGATTGCGCTGGTGCTTCTGTTCGCCAACCCCTTCATTGGTGGGAGTTGAGTTGTCCCCAAACCTGGCCAACTTCCTCTTCGAGTCCGCGAACCTGCTGCTCCTCGCGGCGGGCCTGTCGTGGCTCCTGTTCCGGCCCGTTCGGAAGGCTCTGGACGCCGAGAGCCAGCGTCGAGACGCCGACCTGGCGGAAGCCAAGCGAGCGCTGGAGGACGCCAAGGCGGCTCAAGCTCGAGCAGACGAGTCAACCAGACAGCTCCAGGCTGAAGCCGAACGTCGAGAGCGCGAGCTGCTCGCGGCTTCGCGCAACGAAGCAGATGAACTGCTGCGCGAGGCGCGAGCGAACGTCGAGAGGGAGCGCCAGGCGTTCGTCGCCGAGCTTCAAGCCACCCGGGAGTCGAGTGTCTTCCAGAGCGCCGAGCTGGTGGGTCAGATCGCTGCTAGGTCGGTGCGCGAGCTACTGGCGGCTCTGGATGGCCCAGCCCTTGATCTCGCGTTGGTCAAGCGGGCCGTGCCGGAGGTCCAGAGCCTCGGAGCGCGCGGGCGCCAGGCCAGCTTGATAGAGACGGCGCGGCCGCTGAGCGCACAGAGCAAGCAAGCCCTCAGCGCGGTGCTCGACCGCGTCGAGGAGCGTATCGTGCCAGAGCTCGGCGCTGGCGTACGGATCACAACGCCCGCTGGGCAGGTCGACGCGACGGCAGCGTCGCTCGCACGGCAGGCTGCGGCCTCGCTACGCAGCTCCCTCACCCCCAGATCCGGATCGGCAGACGGTGCCTGAGGCGTCACTCGCGGATCGACTCGCCGGTGTGAGGCTTGACCTCTCGCCTGCGCTATCTCCCCACGGCAGCGTGACTCGCGTGGCGGACGGTGTCGCCCACGTCGCAGGGCTGGTCGGCGTTGGCGCCGACGAGCTGGTCGCGTTTGACTCCGGCGCAGTGGGGATGGCCTACGAGCTCAGCGTCGACTCCGCAGGCATCGTACTCCTCACTGGTGAAGACACCGTGCGCGCGGGGGACGGAGTGCGTGGCCTCGATCGCTTGCCGTCGATTCCGGTTGGCCCAGAGCTGCTTGGTCGAGTCGTCGATCCGCTCGGCAAACCGCTGGACGGCAGGAGCGCTCCCGGAGGTCGGGAGGTATCGGTGTTCGCGGAGGCTCCCAATCTCAGTCAGCGGGCAGGCGTCAACGTACCGCTCCACACAGGCATCATGATCGTTGACTCGGCGATCCCCATCGGCCGAGGCCAGAGGCAGCTGATCGTCGGAGACCGCAATGTCGGCAAGACCGCGCTCGCCCTCGATGTGGTGGCAGCGCAGCGTTCGACCGGCGTGGTGTGCGTCTACGTGGCGATTGGCCAACCCGTCTCACGTGTCATGGGGATAGGTGAGGCCCTGGGAGCTCAGGGGGCCCTTGGCCACGTGACGATGATCGCGGCCGAGGCAGGGGACACGCCAGGGCTCCAGTACCTCGCTCCGTACGCGGGGATGAGCGTCGCAGAGGCGTTTCGAGATCAAGGCCAAGACGTTCTGATCGTGCTCGATGACCTGACCAAGCACGCGGATGCCTACCGTGAACTGGCGCTGCTCTTGGGTCGCCCAGCCGGGCGCGAGGCGTTCCCTGGGGATATATTCTACATCCACGCTCAGCTACTCGAGCGCTCTACCGCAATGGCGGAGCGCGCCGGGGGTGGGTCGATCACCGCGTTGCCCATCGTGGAGACCACGGACAGCGACATTTCGTCCTACATTCCGACCAACCTGATCTCCATCACCGACGGGCAGCTGTACCTGGACGCCGGACTGTTCGAAAAGAACCAGCGGCCCGCCGTGGACATAGGGCGGAGCGTGTCGAGAGTCGGGGGCGCAGCTCAACCCAAGCTACTACGTGAAGCCGCGCGGAATTTGCGTATCACGATGTCGCGATTCGAGACCCTCGAGGCCCTCACCCGCGTGGGCCTCGACGTGGACCCGGCGACGCGGCAAGCCGTCGAACGAGGCCGCGCCACTCGCGAGATCCTGCGCCAGGCCCGCTTCAGTCCCAAGAGCAACGCAGAGCAGATCATCCTGCTATTGGCGGTCGCCCAGGGCGCATTCGACGGTATCGAGCTGCGAGAAGTCCGAGCCCACGCGACCCAGGTCATCCGGCGCTGTCGAGCTGCGGAGGTCGAGCTCTGCTCGGCTCTCGACACGGGCGAGGCGAACCGAGACGACTGGAAGGCTGCCCTCGAAGCGGCCCTGAGCACATCATGACGCGGGAGCTGGACCTCGAACGTCGGGTAAGCGTCTTGTCCGGAATGAGGGACGCCGTTGGCGCGATGAAGAGCCTGTCCGCTCACCACTTTCGTGAGACGCGCAGCGTGGCGACGAGCGCCGCGGAGTACCGCGCTGGCGTCGAAGGCATCGTCTCCAGAGTGGGGCTCGGGCTGCGTCCAGGCACGGGAGTGGTGGGGCTGGTCGTCGTGGGTGCCGAGCTGGGGCTGTGCGGGGGCTATACCTCACGGATCGTCGAGAAAGCCGTCGAGCATCGCGCCCAGGTCGGCGGAGGACCATGTTTTTCCGTAGGAAAAAGAACAACCACGATGCTCTCGCGCAAGGGCGTGAGCGTGACCCAGGGCTACACCGGGCCGTCGGGCGTCGACGGCTTGAGCAGCTTGCTCCTGGATCTGGCGGAGAGCCTGCTGACCACGTTCGTCGAGCAAGGTCTGAGCGCCCTGGACGTCGTGTCCAGTCACTTCTCCGGCGTCGGCTCGCAGCGACCCAACGTCGTGCGCTTGTTTCCTGCTCCTTTCGCCACGGTCGCGCCTGAGCTGCCGCTGTACTCCGCGCTCGACACCTTCATCTCCGCGGCAACCCGGGAGTACGTCTTCGCCACGCTGTACGAAATTCTCGTGAGCGCCTTGGCGTCCGAGCACGGAGCGCGGTTGCTGGCAACGGGGAGCGCCGAGCGCTGGCTCGAAGAGCGCGTCGAGCTCCTGCAACGGCGGCTCACCGTCGCGCGCCGTGAAGCGAGCACCCAGGAGACCATCGAGCTGAGCGCCCGGCGGTCCTGACGGTCATTCTTTTGATCGTCCTCTGGGCCGCCCAGCTCGAGACTTACCGCGCTGCCCCCTTGCCGTGCTCTCGCGCTGGTGAGGCCCCGAAGCGCCTGCGAGCCATCATGCAGCGCGAGGGTCTGACGGAGCAACAGGTGCGGATCCTGAGGCACGGAGAGCAGGTGGTGCTGGAGCGCCGATCGCCGCTCTAGGCCGCAACTCACTTCTCCCAGGAGCCGTGCACCGGGCGCCCGTGCTCGAACGTCGCGTGCACTGTTCCGCCACTGCTCAGGTGGCGCCGCCAAGTGCCGACACGCTCGCCCTTCAAGTACTCTCCCTCGAGCGCCAATCGGCCTTCTCGATAGTACTCGAACTTTCCGTGTGGAACACCGTGGTCGTAGTGCTCGACGCTCGCCAAGGTGCCGGAGGTCGGATCGAGCTCGACGAGCTTCCCATGCAGCTCGGCGTTCAAGACACGAACTTCCGAGACCCCTTCGTGTAGCGGTGAGTAGTAGCGAAGCGTACCGCTGATCTTTCCGTCCACGTACGGGACCACCTGGAGCTTCTTATCGAGGCGGTAGTAGGAGGTCGTGCCGTTGCCCGCTTCGTCGAACGACCACTCGTAGCGGGCAGAGCCGAACTCGAACTTCCCCTTCCCCGACGGCACTCCATTGCGATACCGCGAGCGTGAGACTTCGTGGTCTTCGGCGTCTTTGATCACAATCTGTCCGTCGACGATCCCATCGCGCAGCTCGAGTTCCATGCTGAGGGCACCCCCAACCTGTATCGTCCAAGCGCCGTTGGGCTTGCCTCTCTGAAAATTCCCTGAGACCCGCGCGCCCTCGGCGTCCACGAACCAAGCTCCAACCGGATCTCCGTTCACGAAGCGCATCTTGGCCTCTCCCTCGAGCAGCTCGGCATCTCCGTGTGGGATCCCCCTGGAGGTCGGAAGTCGGACGAGAACCGTCGAGTAGTACGTCTCGGTCCAGCCGGTGTCCGGGACGCCATTGCGAAATTCGATCTCCTCACGCACCTCACCCGCCGCTGTCTTCCACACCCCGGCGGGCTTGCCGTCCAGGTAGCTCAGCTTCATCACTGGGCGCTGGCCGCCTTGCGCGAACACGCGAACCTCCCCGGTCAGGTGGCCGCCAACGAACGCACCTTCGATCAAGAGCGAGCCATCGTCGAAGAACGCGCGATAGGCTCCATCGCGTTTCCCTGAGGTAAAATGCCCGGCCTCAAATACGGCGCCATCCGGATAGTAAGTGCGAAACGGGCCCTCCCTCACCCCGTCCCGCGCACAAGCCAGCATCCCGGGCGACTGCTCCTGGGTACTGCCCGCAGGACACACGACCGGGGCAGCGCCCTGCGGCGGGCTCAGACTGCGCACACAGACGGAACCGACCTCGTTCCCCTCCGGGGTGGTGTCCGCCCAAGGCAGCTCCTCGCAGAGGATCATGGCGCCCGCTGAACCGGCACCCTGGTCGTACCAGATCTTGTCGATGCCCAGGTCCGAGCGAAGCGAGCGCCCCACCTCCAAGCACTGGTCGGCCAGGGCCTGCGCCTCAGTTCGATCTGGAAGCCGCCAATCGCGATGTCCTCCAACCTCGGTTTTTGCGCAGTGGGCCCGTGTTTCAGCGGCAGTGAATCCCGCCTCCTCCTCGTTCATGAGGTACCACGCGAGCCCCGAGTGGATGTCGAGCTCCACCTCGGGCTTCGCTTCATCGTCTTCGATGAAGGCCGAGGCCGGCAGGCTCTGGCCTCGATACGTGGTTCTCACGCACCACGCGCGATGCTTGCTCGCGGCTTCGCTCGATGCCTCGAGCACTCGTCCCTTCGGACCAGAGAGCAGCCAGG
>JAUILJ010000100.1 GCA_030433055.1 Polyangia bacterium | reverse complement strand
TGGGGATACAGCGCGGCCCGCTCCCCGCTGGACGTACAGAAGCGCAATCCCACCAGACCCGAAGCGTCGAGGGACCGAAGGGCGGCTTCGTCGGTGACCTCCACTCGACCCTCGCCGTGCGCCACGGCGATTGGAATGCGGCTCCCGACCATGCCCTTGAGCAAGATCGACGGCGACTCCTCCACGCGCACCAGGCTGAGCCGGGCCTCGAACTGCTCTCCCAGGTTCTTGACGAAGCGCGGGAAGTGCGCCGCCCCCGGGATGATGCCGCGCAAGTTGCTCAGCATCTGACAGCCGTTGCACACACCGAGGGTGAAGGTGTCCTCACGCTTGAAGAACTGCTCGAAGCCTTCACGCGCGCCCGCGTTGAACAGGATGCTCTTGGCCCAGCCTTCACCGGCGCCCAGCACGTCTCCATAGGAGAAGCCGCCGCACACCGCCAGGCCACGAAAGCTAGCGAAGTCGACCTGACCGGCGAGCACATCGCTCATGTGCACATCTACCGCACGGAAACCTGCGCGCGCGAAGGCCGCCGCCATCTCCACCTGTCCGTTGACGCCCTGCTCACGCAAGATGGCCACCTTCGGTCGCTCGCTGCTGGCTTCGACCATGGGCCGCGCGACGTCGTCGAGCATCTCGAACGTCAGCTGTGCGCTCAGAGGCTCGGGCACGGCAGCGCTCACCAGCTCGAGCTCGCTCTTGACGACATCTGCGTTGTCTCGCAGCTGCTGCATGCGGCTGCTGGTCTCCGACCAGATCCGCCGCAGCTCGTGGCGAGGTGCGCTCAGCAGCAGCTCACCGCCGAGCTTGACGCTGAGCACGCCGTCGGCCGTGGGCTGACCCAGGGCGTGACAAACACTCTCCAGGCCGTGGCGCGCGAGCAGCTCATTCACCGCCAGCGCGTCGCTGGCTTTGATCTGCAGCACCGCGCCGAGCTCCTCGCTGAACAGCGTGCGCAGCGCGAGCTCCTTCGGGCTCACGCTGGAGTCAGCGCTGAGCACTGCGGCGGCTGCGTCGAGGATCAGCTCCAGGCCACAACCTGCAGCGAACGCCATCTCACACGCAGTGACGAACAGCCCGCCATCGCTGCGGTCGTGGTAGGCGAGCAACAGCCCCTCCGCGTTGAGCTCCTGAATTGCCGCAAAGAAGCGCTTCAGCAGATCGGCGTCGTCGAGATCTGCCGGTGTGCTCCCCACGTGGCCGTACACCTGGCACAGCGCCGAGCCGCCGATGCGGTGCTTGCCGGCGCCCAAGTCTATCAGCAAGAGCGAGGTCTGCCCCTCGTCTAGCCGCAGCTCTGGAGTCAGCTGCCGGGTGACGTTCGTCACCGGGGCAAACGCCGTGACGATGAGCGAGAGCGGCGCCGTGACGCTCTTCTGGCTCTGCTCTCCGGTCTCGCCGTCCACCTCGCTCCACAGCGTTCGCATGCTCATGGAGTCTTTTCCGACCGGAATCGTCAGCCCCAGCTCGGGACACAGCTCCAGGCCCACGGCCTGGACCGCGTCGTACAGCGCAGTGTCTTCACCCGGGTGGCCCGCGGCGCACATCCAGTTGGCGCTGAGCTTCACCCGCTGCAAGGAGTCGACCGGCGCTGCCGCCAGGTTCGTGAGCGCCTCACCCACAGCCAAGCGAGCGCTGGCCTTCGCGTCGAGCAAGGCGACCGGTGTGCGCTCCCCCATGCTCATCGCTTCTCCCGCGAAGCCGCTGTAGTCGAGCAGCGTCAGCGCACAGTCTGCGACAGGCACCTGATAGGGCCCCACCATCTGGTCACGCCCGATGAGACCGGTCACCGTGCGATCGCCGATGCTGATGAGGTAGGTCTTGTCGGCGACGCTAGGCAACGCGAGCACGCGCCGCGCTGCCTCGTCAATCTCCACCAGGCTGAGCTTAAAATCAGTTCCGCGCGGTTTCGGGCGCTGCACGTCCCGAGTCATCTTGGGCGGCTTGCCGAACAGCACCTCCAGAGGCAAGTCAATGGGCCGATTGTCGAAGCGCTCGTCGCACACCAGCAGGCGCTCTTCTCGGGTCGCCAGACCAACGACGGCGTAAGGACAGCGCTCCCGCTTGGCGATGCGCTCGAAGGCTTCCAGCCGGTCCTTGTCCAGTGCCAGCACGTAGCGTTCCTGCGCCTCATTGCACCAGATCTCCAGCGGCGCGAGCCCGGGCTCGGCGCTCGGCACGCGGCGCAGCTCGAAGTCGGCACCACGCCTGCTGTCGTGCACGAGCTCGGGCAGCGCGTTGGACAGGCCTCCCGCGCCAACGTCGTGAATGCTCAGGATTGGGTTGTCGTCACCCAGCGCCCAGCAGCGGTCGATCACCTCCTGGCAACGCCGCTGCATCTCGGGGTTGTCGCGCTGCACCGACGCGAAATCCAGGTCTGCGTGACTCGAACCCGATGCCATGCTGCTCGCCGCGCCGCCGCCTAGGCCAATCAGCATCGCGGGGCCGCCCAGCACCACGATGGGCGCACCCTCGGGGATCTTCTCCTTGAGCACGTGGCCAGGCCGCACGTTGCCGAGGCCCCCGGCGAGCATGATCGGCTTGTGGTAGCCACGCACCTCACTGTGCCCGTTGACGTGGGGAAACGGCAGCTCCAGGCTGCGCATGTAGCCCAAGATGTTCGGGCGACCGAACTCGTTGTTGAAGCCGGCGCCGCCGAGCGGCCCCTCGAGCATGATGTCGAGGGCGCTGACGATGCGCTCGGGCTTGCCGATGCCGGTCGCCTCCCAGGGCTGGGAGAAGCCAGGAATGCGCAGGTTGGAGACGGAGAAGCCGGTCAATCCTGCCTTGGGCTTTGCGCCGCGCCCCGTCGCGCCCTCATCGCGAATCTCACCCCCTGAACCCGTGGCGGCTCCTGGGTAAGGTGAAATGGCCGTGGGGTGGTTGTGGGTCTCGACCTTCATCAAGGTGTGGGTCGGCTCGCTCACGCTCGTGTAGTCGGCGCTGTTTGGATCCGCAAAGAAACGCGTTGCGGTGTTGCCCTCCATCACCGCCGCGTTGTCACTGTAGGCGCTGAGCACGTGCTGCGGAGTGGTCTCGTAGGTGTTCTGGATCATGCCGAAGAGGGAGTGCGCCTGGGCCTCCCCGTCGATCAGCCAGTCCGCCTTGAAGATCTTGTGGCGGCAATGCTCACTGTTGGCCTGAGCGAACATCATCAGCTCGACGTCGCTCGGGTCGCGGCCGAGTTCACCGAACGCGTTCACCAGGTAGTCAATCTCGTCTTCTGCCAGCGCGAGGCCAAGCTCCTGATTCGCACGTACCAGCGCCGAGCGGCCCTCGGCGCGCACGGGAAAACGCGTGAAGGTGTCGGGAGTGTGATGGGCGAACAGCGAGACCAACTCCTGCTCGGCGCCCAGCACGACCTGGGTCATACGGTCGTGGAGCAGCGCGTCCACCTGCGCTACCTCGGCGTCACTCAGTGAGCCTTCGAGCACGTAGCTCGTGCCCCGCTCCAGTCGCTCCAGGCCTTGCAAGCCGCAGATCAGCGCGATGTCCGTCGCCTTGCTGGACCAGGGGGAGATGGTGCCCGGGCGTGGCACCACGATACGCTTGATTCCGCGAGGATTTTTTTGGGGGAGGGTAGGACCGTAGACCAACAGGGCCTGCAGCGTCTCGACGCGAGCGGCACTCAAGGCGTCGTGGGCCGCGAGGTAAGCGACGTGGAGAAACTCCGCGTACACCCCGGTGACCCCAGGCGCGACCGCCTGAGCGTCAGCCAGCAGCCGCTGCGTGCGAAACTCCGAGAGCGCAGGCTGGCCGGGCAGCACGAGCACCCGGCTCGGATCAGCGCCACCCGATGGTTCACTGACTTCGCTCAGGAAGTAGGGAGTGGACGACGGGCGCTGAGCGCCAGGAGCAGGGGGGCGCGCTGAGTCAGTCACGGCGCCGCCTTACACCATCCGCCCGTGGCAGACCACCGGGCAGGCGCCAATCCACAGAGTTCCGAGAACCTACGGCGCTGTGCGCGCCTCAGGGTCACACAGCCGCAACACGGATGTCCTCACGAGCAACAGGCCAGGCCGAGCCGACGTGGGCGAACCCAGAGCGTGACGGCCTCGTAGCCTGCCAGGAGGAACGAGATCCCGACCGTGATCAGCGCGTTGACGGTCATCAGTGTGCTGCCAGTGCAGCGCGCGGGCAGGCCGCTTGGCAGGCTCGCATACGGCAGGCCCCGCAAGAAGAAGCTCAGGGTGATCACACCCATCAGCGTGGCCCCGACGATGTGGAGCACGTACTCGAGGCGGGGCAAGCCGCCCAACGCGGCGCGCGAGTCCCGCTCCAGGAACGCGTCGGTCACGCTGTTGACGAAGTCGAAGGCGAACAGCGCCAGCACCGCCCAGAACCACACGCCCTGTGGTTGCCGCGTGGTAATAATCCAGAGACCCACACCGAAGAGCAAGGAACGCACGATGTGAGTCACCGTCTCCCTCCGTGACTCGGGGCGCGTCGCCAGTCGAAACTTGTAGATGTGGAAATACAACACATCGATCGCCCCCAGCGGCGCCGCGATGGAGAACAAGAAAACACTGAGGTTCAAGCCTTCGAAGTTCATACGAGGTTCCTTCTAATAATCCGCACGGTTATTCGCTTCACGTCGCCGCGTGAACGCGGCTCAGTCCGCCTCGACGGGCGCAGCTTCAGGCTCGGGGCAGCAGCTCTCCAGCGCGTCTGCCAGGTTGCGCAGCAGCCCAGCGAGGTAGCTCGTGCGCAGGCGGTAGAAGACCTCCTTGCCGCGCTTCTCCGAAGCCACGACCCCCGCCGCCTTGAGCTGCTTGAGGTGGCGGGACACCACCGACAGGTCGATGGGGCAGCAAGCGGCGATCTGGGAGACGCTCTGAGGCTCTCCAGTGAGCGCCAGCGAGCACAGCAGCGAGACTCGCGTCGGATCCCCCAACGCCTTGAAGAGTTCCACCGGAAGCAGCGAAATCAGGTCTGATTTCCAACACTTTCCATATTTGCTTACTTGCGCCACCATGCAAGTATTAGCTCGACCAGCCGGCTCGTCAAGGCCGGGCGTTCCCCTGGAGCAGCAACTGCCCTAGGTGTCGCGGGATGCGCCTGCCGGAGCCCACGAGTCGAGATCTCCAGCGTGCGGAGTCCCACGCGCGCGCCGTGGCCGAGCGGTACGGCTGGAGCGCGCGCATCGACGACGAGATCCCCACCACGTGGCACCTCGGCGGAGAGCACGCCGGGCGGCGCCTCGAAGTGAGCCTGGGCTCGCCGCGGCTACGCCGCTGGGGCAAGCGAGCCAGCACCCTCTGGTTGCAGCTCACTGCGCACGAAGCCACGTGGCTGCCCACGCTGGGTAAGCTCCGGCCTGCGACGCGGAGCGTCTGGCAGTGGCGCGAGGGGCTGCCGGGGGAGACGCCTCACCTCCGGGTGAAGCACGCCGAGCTGGGAACGCTGGAGTACCTGCTCTTGCCCGAAGCGCTCCACGCACAGTGGCTCGAGCGCGCGCAGGCCGTGCTGGAGAACCTGCCAGCAGGAGTGAGCTGGCTCAGCGCAGACGACGCACACCGGCAGGTACGGGTGGACCAGTTCGTGGACGCGACGCCCATCGAGATGTTGGAGCGCTTGCTGGCTTGGGACGGCATGAGCCCCTAGAATCCTCCCCATGACGCAGTCCTTCAGCCGCATGGATCAGTCCACCACCGAGCAGTGGATGGAAATCGGCCGCCAGACGTTCGGCAATCAGCCGCGCGTCGCGGAGAAGGTGCTGGGCATGCTGAGAGAGCTGGCCAGCATCACCGATGGCTTTGCCGTCGATCAGCTGGTGCACGCACTGCAAACAGCGACTCGCGCCGAGCGCGCGGGCGCCGACGAGCAGGTGATCGTGGCCGCGCTGTGCCACGACATCGGCAAGTTGATCAGCGTCGCCAATCACCCCGCCATCGCCGCGGAAATCCTCAAGCCGTATGTCCGCGAGGAAGTGTACTGGATGATCCTGGTGCACCAGGACTTCCAGGGGAAGCACTACTACGAGCTCTTGGGCAAGGATCCCGACGCGCGCCAGAAGTACGCTGGGCACGCCGCCTTCGACCTGGCCGCGAAGTTCGCGGACGACTGGGACCAGACGGCGTTCGACCCGGACTACGAGAGCTTCCCCCTCGAGCACTTCGAGCCCATGGTGCGCCGCGTGTTCGCGCAGCCCAGCAGCTACTGAGTTCACACCAAGGCGAAATCGTAGCGCGCTAGCTCGGGGCCGTAGTACTCGGTCTCCAGCTGCATGATCAGCGATTTGTCGATGAACGGATCGATCTCGTTGTATGGATCCCCAGGGAAGTAGAGCTGGGTCGTCAGTAGCCGCTTGCCGGGAGCGCTGAGCTTGACGTGAATGTGCGCCGGTCGATACTGCGAGCCGTTCAGGTAGTGCCCTGGATGGATGGTGTGGAAGGCATAGTTGCCTTCCGCGTCGGTCTGCACCCGGCCCCGCAGCTCGTACCCCGCGTTGTCGTAGGCGCCGTCGGCATTGGCCTGCCAGATGTCCAGCGTCGCACCCCCGATGGGCCGACATTTCGCGTCCATCACCGTCCCGCGCACCACCAGACCTCGACCCGTCTCGCCGGTGTTGAGTTTCTGCTTGAGCGGCGCGTTCGGCTTGTAGAACGGCCCTTCGATGTTGGGCGCGGTCACAGGGCACACGCTCTGCCGGGCATAGGGCGACGCCACCGGCGCGCTCGCACTCACGCTGGGTTGAGCGATCAGGGGGCGCTGGTTCGGCGGTTCGATCCACTTGCCACTGGGTTGGGGGTGAGGACCGCCGGTCTGAGACCGAGCACAGGCGCCAAGCACCAGGCTCCCTCCCAGCGCCAGGGTCGCCTCGAGGATTTGTCTGCGGGTGTGCTGCTTGTTCTGGTTCACGGAGACTGAACGCAGGCCCCGGGCAGGTGGCGCACACTTTTTTCAATCTGCTACTGAAACGCCGGGCCCGGCATGTAGCTGCCGGCTGCAGAGACGGCCGGCGCCGCAGCTGGCGCGGGCTTCGTGGGTTTGCTGGGCGCTGTGGCTGCCTGCGCGAGCAAGCCCTTCGCCTGCTGGACCAGCTGGGGGTCCGGCACCTCCAGCGCCTCGGCCAGTTTTACTGCGCGGCGCAGCGCGAAGGCGGCGCTCTCCCGCTTTTGGAGGGCGATCAGCGCCTCCCCCGTCGCCACCTGGATGGCCACGGTTCTGGCGTGGCCGGGCCCGAGGATCTTCTCCACCGCGGCTGCCGCCAGCTCGAGCTCGTGGAGCGCCGCCGTAGCCTGGTGGCGCCGGAGCAAGAGCAGCCCGAGGTTGTAGCGCGCCAGAGCGCCCTCGAGGCCCTCGAAGCCCTCACTCGAGCTGATTGCCTCGCGGTAATATTTTTCCGCCAGCTCGAGCTTTGCGCTGCTCGCGTGGAGCAGGCCGAGGCTGTTCAAGGTGCGGGTCACCGCCGGGTGCTTGTCGCCGAAGGACTCGCGCTCGATCTCGAGCGCTCGCTGGTACAGCTCCTGGGCGCGCTCGGCCTGCCCGAGTAGCAACGAGGCGCGGGCCCGATTGTGCAGGTGACGCGCGACCTGGGGGTGCCGCTTGCCCAGCCTCGCTTCATCGATCTGCTGGGCCCGCTCGTGCTCCTTCAGCGCGAGGCGGTAGTCGCCCTGGGCGCGCGCTAGGTTTCCCAGGTTCGTGAGCACCCGCGCCAGCGCCGGATCGGCGTCGCCCAACTTTTGTTTCCTCGCGGCATATGCGCGGTCCAGCGCGCGCCTGGCCTCGGCGTAGCGCCCCGCCTCGGTCAGCACCACACCCAGGGTGTTCTCGAGGCTAGCTTCCAGCGACGCATCCTTCACGGCTTTCAGGCGGTTCTCCACGTGTGTACAGCGGCGCTCGGCTTCCCCCAAGCGCCCAGCGGAGGTCGCGACGCCGGCCAACGTCAGCCACGCCGTCGCCTCCAAGCGCGCATCGCCGACGCGTTGGGCGGCGCCCAGCGCCTGAAGCCCGGTCTGCTCTGCGTGCTTCAGCTGACCGAGCTCCCACTGACCGCGGGCCACGAGATCCAGGGCGCGGGCTTCGAGGGCGTCGCTGTGTTCCCGCTTCGCGCCCGCGGCGAACGCTTCGGCGCGGGCGAGCCTCGCAGGGGACCACGCGCTGGTTTGCGCTTCGAAGCCCTCGAGCTGGTGGCGCAGCGCTCGAGCAGTCTCCGGCTCCACAGCCTCGGAGGCGACTGCCCTCACCCCCGATCCTGGATCGGTCGGCGCGAACTGGGACTGCGCAGTTCCCTTCGTCGCGAGCCAGATCGCCAGACCACACGCGGCGACGGCCGCCAGCGCGATCCACGCCTTCGTGACGCCCCGCTGCGAGCGTGGCTCGAGGGCTTCGACCAGCGCCTGCAAGCTGGAAAAGCGCGTGGCAGGGGCGTGCGCCAGGCCGCGTTCGAGCGCTCGGACCACGCGCGGAGAGACGCTGCGTGGGAGCGGCTCCGGGGGGGACTCGATGCGAGCCAGGAGCTCTTCCAGGCTCGCGGCAGGGAACGGCTTTGCGCCCGTGAGCGCCTCGTAGAGCACGACGCACAACGCGAACTGATCGCTCTGCTCGGTCGCCGGTTCCCCGCGGAGTTGCTCCGGCGCCATGTACGCCGGCGTCCCGATCAGCCTGCCCGGGAGCACCATGGAGTGCGCCAGAGAGACACGCTCCAGATCGGTCGAGGGCAGCGCGCCGGCTGCCAGACCAAAGTCCGTTACCTTGGCTCGGCCCTCGGCGTCGAACAGGATGTTCTCCGGCTTCAGATCGCGATGGACCAACCCCGCGCGGTGCGCAGCTCCAAGCCCCCGGGCGACGGGCAACAGGCGCTCGAGGATCTCAGCCTCTCCAGGGCTCCCGGCGAGCCACTCGCGCAGCGTGCCGCCTTCCAGGAGCTCCATCGCGAGGAAGGGCTCAGCGGAGTCGAGCTGCCCCACGTCGAACACGGTGGCGACGTGGGGGTGAGCCAGCCTGGCCATCGCCCGAGCTTCCGCCTCCAGGTGCTCCGGCAGGCGATGCGCCGTGCCCTTGAGCAACTTGAGGGCGACTTGGCGATCCAGGCGCTGATCGTGGGCCCGCCAAACCACGCCGAACGCGCCTCGCCCCAGCTGTTCGATCAAGGTGTAACGCCCCAGCTGCTCGCCAGGCGCGTGGGGCGCTGGCGCTCCCGAGCTGTCGCGTGCGAGGGCCAGCACCAGCTCACGACACAACGGGCAGCCGTCGAGGTGCTGGTCCACCGACGCCAACACATCGTCACTGAGGCGCCCCGCCATCAGATCCAGAGCGAGCTCTTCCTCGAGGCAACCTCCCATCACCGTCAGTCTACTCCTGGATCCCGGAGCGAGCCCCGTCACTGCAAGCGCTGCGGCGAATGTGAGCGCGCGCGGGCCATGATAGGCTGGGAGGGTGAACGAGTGGCTCGAGCGAGCACAGGCGCGGCTCCGCGATGTGAGCGTGACCGAAGACGAATTCTCTGCGGTGCTCGAGCGCGTGTGTCAGCGGAAGCGTTGCGCACGCGAGGCGCTGAGCGATGATGGCCTCGGGGAAATCTTGCTGGTCGCCGGCTTGTTGCAGCAAGACGCCGGGGCGCTCCGCTACTTCGAGCGCTCGGTGCTCGACGTGATCCCCCCGGCGCTGGCCCCGATGAAGCTGGGCGCCGAGTTGACGGCGGACATTCGTCAGCAAGTCGCGGAGAAGCTGCTGGTGCCCAAGGCCCCAGGCGAGCCGCTCCTGCTGGAGCGCTACGCAGGCGACGGGCGGCTGCGCGGCCTGGTGAAGGTCATGGCCGTGCGCAGCGGCATCAGCCACACCCGCAAAGCGACCGCGACCTCGAACACCGACCTGAGTCAGCTGCCGGCTGGCGACCTGGAGTGGGAGCTGGAGCGGCTCAAGGTCGGCTACCGCGCCGCGTTCAAGCAAGCGTTCTCCAGTGCGCTGTCGGCCCTCTCGGCGCGGGACCGCAATATCCTCCGATTGCATCATTTTGGTGGCCTCACAGTGGAGCAGGTGGGGGAGATCTACGGCGTACACCGCGGGACGGCTACCCGCTGGCTGGCGCGTATCCGGGAGGATCTACTCAAGGCGACCCAGGCCGAGCTCGCTGGAGAGCTCGGCTTGGGGCCGCTGGACGTGGAGTCGGTGATGCGACTGATTCAGAGCAACCTCGACGCCAGCGTGGCGCGCTTGCTGGACACCTCGAGCGAGCGTCGCCCGGGCGACGCCCCAGACTAGCTCTCGCTTCGACTGTGGCTCAGGACGACCCAGCCGTGGTCCGTATGCTCGAGCCCAAGCACCAGCGGGTCGGCTACTCGCTTGAGCCGCACCGTCGCCTCGCCATGGGTCATGCCTTCGTCGAGGCTGACATCCACGCGCTCCAGCCGATCTTTTAGCCCGAGCCTGTAGAGGAAGTCCCGAACCTCGAACCGAGCGAGATCTTGTTCACTCCCGCACGCCGCAGCAGGCTGGGCCGACACGAGCAGCCAACACAAAGACAGAGCGGCAAAAAGCGTACGAAACAGACGAGTCATGGTGTGTACCTCCAGGGTTGTGCCGACTGAACGCAGCCGGCCCCTGGGTGGCGCACACTTTTTGAAGAATCTCGCCCAGCCTCGCACCGGGTGCTCACGGCGCGACATAGAACGGAGAGCGCGACTCCCGGTTCGCGGCTTCCGTGACCGCGGCATCGAACACCCGCGTGTAGAAGGCGACCCCGCTCTTCCCAGCGTTGGACGCGAAGGCATCGATGGCAAAGCGCTTGGCATGCTCGACCGTGTCGAAGGCATAGATCCCACCCACCGATCGAGACTTCACTCCGCTGAGCCAAGTCTTCGCGAGGAAACCAGTGCTCTGGCGGATCACCGGGTTGCGCTGCCTCCACGGGAACTCTGCGAACGGAACACTCACCTGAACCTCGGTGTACACGAACGCCCCCGGGGGCCGCTCGAGGCGGTGCCCCCAGTACACCGAGTCCATGGCCAGGCTCGCTTCCCGAACCGCCGGAGCGTCGAACATCCGACTGGTCTGAGCGACGTCGAGCTTGCGCGCCGCGCCTGGCAACGTCATCGCCACGAACGCTCGGGCGTGCTCCAGCGTGTCGAAGGAGTGCATGCTCCCCACAGACCGGTTGCCGACACCGCTCAGCCAGGTGGTGCTCAACAGACCGGGTTGCCCGGCATACGCCTGCGCCAGATCACGCCAAGGCGCGTCCGCGAACGCTACGGACAGCTGGAGCTCGCTGTACACGAAGGCACCCGGGTCGCTCGTGGCGGGAACCGCGCGCTGCTCTGGCGCGGTGACTGCGACCGGCTCGGCGCTCGGCGGAGCGGACGAAGCTCTGGAACAAGCGATCACGACCCACGCACCGATCCCACCCGCCAGATGGCGAACCCACGCTCCGGACATCACTTCTCCCCCCGCTCTCCCAATCCCTCGAGCGAGCCGATTTCGAGGATCGATGCCTGCCGCACGGATACATTCGTCACGCTCTTCGACAGCAGCTCATCCAGGTTCGAGTGAACGGCGAAGAGCCTACCGTCCGCCGCGACCGCGTTCGTCGGATACACGGCGCCAAGGGGCAGCACCTCTGTGACGTCCGCAGTCGTCCAGCCATCCGTCGACTCGAGCAGGTAGGCTGCGTTCGCCCGCACGTCCTGCGTGTGATTGGAGACGACCAGCAACCGGCGCTCATCGATCAGCGTCACTCCGTCACCGCCTTGGAAGGTCGCGGCGACATTCACTCGCACGAACTCTCGGGGGTTCGCGGTAGGCACACGAAACAGCGCGCCATCGCTCTTCTTCACCACGAGCAAGTAGCCGCGGGGGTGCCACGCCAGCCCGTTCAAGTTGATCCCCTCACCGTCGAAGGCGTCGTCGCGGAGGAGCACGCTGGCAGGCTTGCCAAACGGAGCGGCGTAGATCACCGGCGACAGGCTGTCGGTAACGTACGCGGTGCCGGCAGCGTCCAGTGCGATGCCGTTGGCGGCGTGGGGACCGGGCACCAACTGTCCCAGATCCGCATAGTGCAACGGGCGCCCAGTCTCGAGATCGTAGGCTCCCACCGCAGCGAGGGACTTCGCGCCCGCGGCCGAGGGCTTGCGACTCACGGCGAGGTCCGAGTTCGCCGCCCAGACGCGCCCACGCTGGGAGTCGACCGCGACGCCCAGCACCGAGCACAGCCGCCGGTCCCTCGTGAGCTGATGAACCCCACCCTGTGCATCCACGGAGTAGAGGTCTCCTTCACGCATCGAACCGACCACAAATTGTTTCCTCGGGGCATCAAACGCGATACCTTCGGGATACAACCCACGACGGTCCAGCGCGATCCGTTTCCCCGGATCCAGCGTGCGCGCGGGCGGCGCTGCGGCGCAGCCCAGCGGTTGCGCCAGACAAAGCACTAGTAGTGCAGACGACCTGCAGTTCATTTTGCGTCTCCTTCTTGCGCGCCCTCGAGCGCGACGTGACTCTCTACTTCGCGCGCGCGGCCGTGGCCCTGCGCTCGGCCTCAGCCTGCCGCCCGTGGATGAATCGCAGCTGCTGCTGAAGCTCGTTCACCACCTCGTCGCTGGGCTTTCCAGAATCCGCACTGTGATACACGGACGCCTCCCGCAGGCGACGCGCCAGCTCGGCCTCTTCGTCCGCCAGGGCTGCCATCTCAGCCTCCGGCGTACTCGCAGGCGCCACGCTGAGCCCCGGGTCCGTCGCCGCGGCGCGAGCGATGCCCAGCCGAGGGATTGCAAGACCGGCAAGCAACAACAGGATGGGAGCGGCGTTGCCCTGGCGCAGGTGCTTGGTCTGATTCGGCCGGATCAGCAGGCGCACGCGCTCGACCAGCGCTCCCGAGTCTCGCGCCATCGAAGGCGCCAGCCCCTGGCGCCGGGCGCCGACCACTTCGCTCGCCATGCGGGTGAGAGCACGGGCCAGCGCTGATCGATCTCCGATGGCTTGGACGCACCTGGCGTCGCACGCGAGCTCGGCGCTGCGGCGGAAGCGCCTTCCGAGCCAGGCGTTGTGCGGCATGAACCAGGTAGCCGACGCGATCGCTCCAACCACCAGGAACCAGGCACCATCCCGGCGCTCCAGGTGGGCGAGTTCATGGGCGAACATCGCGTCGAGCTCGAGCTCGCTGAAGCCGCGCAGGTCCCGCGGTACACAGATCTCACGCCGCCCCACGATCAGGGGCACCGCGATTTCTGCAGACGAGAGGCGCACTCCCTCGCACCCCAGCAGGCGCGTGGCGCGCTCGAAGCTCTCGCGTACCGGCGCGGACTGGACGGCTCCGCGATCTCGCAGCTGGCGTGAGAGCTGGGCCCAGGACCCGAGGTAACGTGCGGCGCCCAGGCCGAGCGCGAGACCACACACCAGCCCAATCCACGTATCCCACCGGTCGAGATAGCCAACCGCCGCGTGAACGACGCTCAGGCTGGCGGGCGACGATGCGACCGCTTCGGCGGCGGCTTCGGGACTGGATGAGGCGATCCCCCACGGAAATAGAACCGCCGCGACACTGAGCACCAGCGGCCCCAGCAGCGCCAGCAGCCACACCCAGCTCTCCGTGCTCGGGATCGGACGCAACGCTCGCACCAGCACCCACGCGCCAAACGCCCAGAGCAACGAGTGAACGAGGTAGGTCACCAGGAACTCCAGCAGCGCGGAGTGGCCTGCGCCCTGCAACACGAGGACGAAGCGCAGCACTCAGTCCTCCCGACCTTCGACCAGGCGCTTCATCTCTTCCAGCTCCTCCGCGCTGACGAGATCCGCTTCCAGCAGATGTGCGGTGAGCGTCGCCGGGCTGCCACCAAAGAAAGCCGACATGAGCTGTCGCAGCGCCCCCCGAGCGGCGTCGCGCTCTTGCACCCTCGCAGAGTAGTGAAGCACCCGGCCCGCCTTGCGGCCCTGCAACCAGCCCTGCTTTGCCAGGCGTTGCAGCAACGTCGCCAGGGTGGTGGGTGCGAGCTCACGTCCAGACTCCGCGAACTGCTCCACGACGTCTGCGACCGTCACCT
>JAUILJ010000099.1 GCA_030433055.1 Polyangia bacterium | reverse complement strand
GCTGATGACGTTCTGGATCGCGCCAACGTGGATCACGTCAGAGTTGCCGAGGCGAGTCACGATACACTGGGTGTTCTCTTCACCCGGATCGACGGCGATGGGACCGATTCCAACCTTGAACGTTTCCCCCTGGAAAGGGTTTCCCCCGATACCACCCGTGCCGGCATTGCCGCTCCCGCCGCTGCCGCCCTGCTCGGTGCCACCATTGCCTCCCTGAGCACTGCCTCCGTTGCCGCTGCCACCATTGCCGCCACCGCCGCTGCCGCCGGAGCCTTCGGACGAAGAAGAACCACAACCAACGAGCAGACCAAGAGCAACCGCCAAACCGGTGAGCTGAATCAAACGCATGACATCTCCTAAGGGCGCCTGGGGGAAGCGCATTCCAACCTGTGGGGCGTTCAGTTTAGGAGCCGCCAACCTTAGTTCAACCGAACGGTCGATATGCTTGGTTAACACTCTGGAATTGCTGCGTTAATCGCTGCTCTTCCGGACCAAAACTGGCGCGCCGTCGTCCCGTTGCTCGGAACACGAGTGAGAGCGCCGACCACATAGTGGGACATTCAACCACGCCACGTTCACTTCCACACGGAAACTAATTGCCGCTGGGATGGGCCGGGGTGCGGCTCGGCGTCGGCCGTGCAGGGCTGTGGCCCCCCCCGCTACTACCCCCGCTCGCCCCGCCGCCACTCGATCCCCCTGAGCTGTCGTCTGAGCTGTAGCTACCCGAGCCGTCGTCGGAGTCACTGTCCGAACCTGTATAGCAACACGCGACACCGGCTACGAACGGCAGCCGCACCGTCACACCGATCACGGCGCCCCAGTAGGATTGAGCCCCGAGGTTTCGGTAGCTCGCCCCAAGAAAGCCGCCGATGGAGAGCTCGCCCGCTGTGATCCCCGCGGTCGTGGTTTCTCCGTCGTCGGATTCGAACTCCGATTGCCCGTAGTCCACGAACTCCACGAGCGCCGCCAGCATTCCGCCAGCGCCCACGTGGCGCTCGTACTCGTAGTTCGCGAGCAGCAAGTCGAGCGTGCCCCGCGCTCCAACCCGGACCGACGAGCCTGTTTTCTTTGCGGGAATCGCGTACCCATCGAGCTCGAGGTAGGGCCCGTGCACGAAGCGCGAGTCGCCGTCGCTCGGGTTGGCGCGCTCCAGCTGATAGCCGACACCAACATCCACGTATCGATCCGCCAGGCCCTCCACGGCCCCAAGCGGATGAACGCCGCCCCGCAGGTTGTAGTGCGCTGGCTGCACCTTCTCGTCACGCACCGTTCGGTCGGCGACGTAGCCGTTGGTCGGCCCAACTCCGAAGCTCAGTTGCGACGGCGGCAGCGCATAGGGGAAGCATCCACTCCCACCGGTGAGGAGTAGCGCCAAGAGCACCAGGCGGGACTCACGCCGCAGAAGTGACGACCCAGCAAAGGCGAACTCAGGGCGCATGCGAACAAACGTCCAGCGAGGCGGCCATGGGGTCAAGCTACTCGGGATTCGCCTTTTTCCGTGCGCTCCCAGCACGCTTTGAGCGCCGCGGTCCTCGCAGCGCAGTCCCCGCGCCGACTACTCGTCTTCGGCTTCCTCGCCGAGGACAGTGACCAGCTTGGTCAGATCCTTCGTGAGGCGTTCGACGCGGGTCGCCCCGATGCTGGCACCGTACTCGTCGATGATCTCGTCCAACATGCTGTCCCACTTGGCGACGCAATCCCAACCTCGCTTCGAGAGCTTGATGATGCGAGCGCGTCCGTCGCTGGGATCTGGCAGGCGTTCGATGTAGCCGAGTACTTCGAGTTCGTCGGCAATAGCCGCCATCGACTGCTTGGTGATCCCAGCCTTCGCAGCGACGTCGACCAAGCGCGCCCCCTCCGCCCCCAAGTTCGAGAACAGCGCGCTGTGAGACGGCTTCAGGTCATCGTAGCCGTAGGCGGCCAGCTTCAGCATCGACCGGCGCTGAAAATCACGACTCGCCACGAGCAGCAGCCGGCCAAGATTACCATGGCGAGGCTCCTTGGCGCGGCGTCGATCAGAGGGGGAACGAGGCGCCTCCCTCGTACGGCGGTGTCTGCGGATCCCAGCTGCACGGATCCTAGCTGCACGGATCCCAGCTGCACGCATCTCGGCTGCGCGTTTCCAGCTGCGCGTATTCATCGCAGCGCGTGTGTTCATCGCGCGTGTCTCCGGCGCGTGGCGGTGCAAGTTCGAAGCGCTGCGCCCGAGTGTGAGGGACTACTCCGGCACCACCTTCGAGTAGTGGGGTGGGTGACTGACGTCACCGAGCTGCTTTGATCCGTGGTGGGACCATGGGATTTCTCGCTGGTTTTGTAGGTGATCCACACGACTCACAGTCGTCGGGCACGGGCTTGGTGCACACCAGCCGAGGTTCGGAACCCGACGCCAGCGGCCAGCCGTCAGGGATCCGCTACGTAATGTTTCATCGTGGTTCCTCCCCCCCTGCTCTCAGAATCCAGCGGCCAGGAGAGCTTGGATAGGAACCTAGATGCGGCGTTGCAAGGCCCAAATCGCGAGTGCGTCACCGAGGATCCTGCGGCGAATGTGGACGCTCAGCGGCGCCCACACACGCGGCGCGATCCAGCTCATCGAGGCTAGGACTGGGCGCGCCGAGGGCAGCCGAATTCTATCTCGACGTGGGAACACTTCTTGCGAGCGAACGTTTTGGTCGCGCGACGCCCGCGCCAGCAGGCCAGATCACGCGCGGCGATCGCACCCGCGTGGAGCGAGAATCGAACGTCCGCCAACGCCCGCACCCTTGGGTCAAACTACGGAAGCTTGACTTCCTAGTGTCGGCAGACCCTCCAAGGCGTACGTGCGTGAACCGAGTTTCCGTGCGCTTACGTTCCGGCCCGCCTTGCGCGAACTCCAGGATTGGGGGGGAGAAACCTCGCTTTGCCCAACGCGGGCGCGCCCCACCGCCATGGCGAGATGCGCGGCAAAAAGTAGGGTGCTTCTCGCAGCCTGAGCGCGCAGCGCTGGAACTCGAGGCACGGCTCGAGAGCCCTTGCTATGCTGAGCCAAAGGGAGGACGCATGGACGAATCGCAGCGCCGTCGAGTCTGTCAACTGATCGCCGGCATCGTCGTATCCGACGACGATTTGGATGACAACGAAGACGCATTCATCAACCGGATGCTTGCCAAATTCTCGATCCCGCTAGAGGAGCGGGAGGTCATCTTCCCCATCATCGACTCGAGTGAAGCCGCAGCATCGATTCTCACGCTTCCCGAGTCGGTGCGTGAGGAAGCGTTCTCGCTGCTCATCGAAGCTGCGTGCGTCGATGGCAAGGTCGTGGACGAGGAACGCGAGTATCTGGAGAAAGTCGCCGAGGCGCTGAGCTTGTCGGATCAACTCGACGCGCGAATCGAGAAGCAGCTCGCGACCTAGCTGAGATCGATCGAACGGCGGCGCCGAGTCCCCAGGGCGATCAGCGCCAAGACGAACCCCAGCAGTGAGCCGGGAGCGCTGCGCTTGTCCGCAGCGAAGGCGCAACCACCAGAGTCGGAGGAGCCGCCGCCTGACGGAGTGGAGCACAGATGGTCGGAGCTGCAGCGAGCGCCGGCAGCGCAATCCGCCGCACTGGTGCAGGCCGTCAGGCAGGTGTTGGCTCGGCAGCGGTAGGGCGCACAGCCCACCTCATTGCCGCTCTCATCCACGCGCGCCTCATCAGACGAGCACTGAAGTGTACCCGGCACGACGCACCCGCAGCTGGCGTCACCGGTGCAGGCAGACGCAGGAGCGCACGCATTCCCCGAGCTAGGGTCGGCAGGGCATTCGTCGTCGGGGTCCAGCCCTTCGAGGATGGGTTCACAGGCTCCGTCCACGCCGTGGCCCTTCTTGGCCGCGCTGCAAGCGACGCACGTGCCGTCGCACGGTGTATCGCAGCAGACACCATCGACGCAGTGCCCTGACGCGCACTCGACACCATCGGCGCAAGCCCCATTTATTTCTGTGTGGATAATCTCCCAGCTGGCAACGAAACCCGACTCGCTCGAAGCCACGTCGTCAGGTGCTCCAACGACCAGACGATCATCGCCCAGCGCTACCGCATGGCCGAAGCGAGCCGCAGACGACCCAAGGCTCGTTTCCGGTTGCACCCGTTCGAGCAGCTCCCATTTTGCGCCGACCCGATGATACGTCGAGACGGCACCACGCAGGTCCGCGCCCGATTGCCCGGGATCGCCATGCTCGCCGATGCCGAGCAACTCGCCATCGAACGCCAGCGACTCGCCGAACCCACCCCTTACCTGGGGGTCTTCAGCGCCGATCGGTTCAATCGGAGACCAGGTGGAGCCCGTGCGCTCGAATCCGTACACCGCGCCCGCCTGGGCCTTGAAGGTATTGTCGAAGCGGCTCACCACGAACAGCGCGTCATCGGACAGCGCCACGGCGTAGCCGAACTGCGCGTCGGACTGAGGCACCGTCGCAGTGACGCTTTGCTGAAAGGTCCACACCCCGCCCTCCAAGGCGAACACATGCACGGCTCCTGCTGTCGCCGCAACGCCCCCCTGCTCCGGCGCACCAACCGCCAAGTAGCCATCGCTCAGCGCTACCGAGCGACCAAAACGGGACCTGATGACTCCCTGCTGCGGGCCAATCGACTGCCGAAAGCTCCACCCTGTATCCTCGCGGTGATACAGATGCACTGCACCTGGCTCATCTCCAGACGGCCCCTCCAGGTAGTCTCCGACCGCCAACCATGAGTTCCGCACGGCAATAGATGCGCCGAACCTCTGGGGCAACGAACCTGGGCTGTCCAGGCGCCCCGTTTGCGCACCACTCTGGAGGTCGAACACGAGGACGGAACCGTCAGTCTGTCCGGTTCCAACCAGCGCCTCCGGAACATCGCCCTGGTGCACGGCCACGGATGTTCCCAGCCAGCGTGTACCATTGACGTCGGTCGGTACCAGCTGGGCCGGCGCGGCCCAGCCCGTCGTCGTGCGCTGAGCGGCGAGCAACTCCACTGCATCGTCCAGCACGACGTAACGCGCAGCCAGGAGCCAGTCGTGGGAGGCGCTCACCGCCAGACCGAAGCGGTCACCCGGCGAGGCATCGCTCGGCTGAAGCGGCTCGAGAGGGCTGAGGCTGAGTTCGAGTGCAGAGCGGTGCCTCGCGAGGGGTTCTGGCGACTCCGCCTCACAGCCGCTAGCCAGCAGCGTGACAAGACAGCCCAACACGAGGGGCGCGCTAACAAGGAGTGTACGCATGAGCTCACTTCGTTGTGTCCGTACTCCGCGCCCGCGATCAAGCGCTGTTTTCCAGGGAGTGCGATACGCTCGATCGAAGGGGACCCGGTAACCACCCAGCGACGCTGCGCGGTACGTTTCCCCACCAAAAATCCCGCACGCAACGCGAGACAAGCGCAACGCGAGACAAGCGCAACGCGAGACAAGCGCTTCCGACACCAGGGCGCCTCACGCGCTGGCGCAACCTCGCGAGTGTCGGGTAACGCCGAGCGACAGTCGGCGGCACCTCCAAGCGTCATGTGGGATCAACCGAGCATGTGCGTCCACCTGGATCCGCGCGTCAGTCCCCACCAGGCGGGGAATGGCACAACCATTGCTCAACCGCTCGTCGATGGTCATCGCCGAGGAGCTCTGTTGTTGCTGAGCGTCGCTTGATGGACCATCCGATGCCTTACCATCCGCTGGTAGGGCGTGAGTGAGTGCCGGTCGTGTTCGGAACTCAACCTTGGATCCGTGAAGTCTCGCGTGCCACGCACGGCCCGCCGGGCACTCACGGGCGTTTTCAACCCTTACGATACGTAGCCAGACGAGGAACCTATGACCCAATTGCGCTTCATCAATCTCGGCACGCAGCGCCGCAAATTGACTGCCCGTTACCTTCCAGCGGCCCTGGTCGGTGGGCTGCTCGTCACCTCGCTGTGCGCGGTGGGCTGCAGCTCCAAGGACGACGGCAGCTCCGAGGAGACCGGTGGCACGGGGGCGAGCGGCGGTTCCGCTGGGAATAGCTCAGGTGGCACGGGGGCGGCGGGAAGCGCCGGAATGGGGGGCTCGGCGGGGGCCACCGCAGGAGCCGGCGGCGACGCGGGTACAGCTGGCGCCGCTGGCAACGCCGGAAGTGGAGGCGTAGGCGCCGCTGGCGGCGCCGCTGGCAGCGGTGGTGTTGGAGGTAGCGCGGGAGCTGGTGGGACCGGCGGCGGGACCAGCGTCGATCTGGTCGATGTCACGATTCAGGCCGACGTGCTCCTGGCGAACAACTACGGCCTCCAGCTAGACCCGCTATTCCGATCCATCTTCTCCGCTGGCTCCCAGACGTCGAGGCTCAAGCTCTTCGCGCGTTTCTGCACGGATGCGGCTTGCAACGATCCAGTCGCCCTCGTTCCTATCACCGTCCCCGGGGCGAACGGTCAGGGCTACTATGTCTTCAGCACCGCCAGCACCACCGGAGGCGGCTTCGCGAAGACCGTATCGATCCCGCAGGCACCGGTGGGCACGTACTACCTGCAAATCGTAGGTGACTCCGAGGCGAGCGAGACTTGGGGCAAAGGCACCTGCTCCAGCGTCAGCGACTGCCCCGGAGATGCGGATGTCGTTCAGATGGACGGCTACCAGATCCAACACACTGGTGTCGGCTCCGGCGACAACCCGAGCCCCTACGCGAACCAGATCACCATAACGGGTGCTGGAGACAGCCAGACGCTGTCGGGCACGCAGTACTTGGGGCACATCCACGTCGGCGGCGAAGAGATTTGGACCCCCGCTCCCGCCGATAGCGGCACCTTGGTGGCGGCGATGAGCAACGCGGCGGATGACGCACGCAACTACATTGGGCTCATCGACTTGGCCGATGCGAGTGCGACGCCTGGGGGCACGAGCTCGTCATCGTACACCCTGCAGAAGAACGGCAGCGATTTCCCCGGGGATGTATGCGCGCTGATTCCAGGCGGCGGATCGCTCTACGCGATTGCCGTGGACAGCTCCGGAGCAAACGTGTTCGAGCTCAGCGGGACCACGGGCCTTCAGGTCAGCGACACCCCCATCGTCACGATCGCACCGACGGATCCCAACAACGCCAACACCTATCCTTGGCCGTGCCGAGGCGTGTACGCGGAGAAGGGCGGCAAGAAGCACCTGTACCTCGTGCAGTTCAAGGGAGCCGGTGCGCTGGACACGTCGGGACCCCACCCCTTCTACTACGTCAACGTAACCGACGGTACGGCCACCACTCCTCTCGACTCCTACAGCAACTGGGCGTGGCGAGACATTGCCATCGACTCGACTGCCAGCCGCCTGGTGGCGGTGGACATGAACTGGTCCAAGGACTCGCTGAACCAGGGCGTTGGCTTCAACCGCCTGGTGCCCATCAGCTTGAACTCCGATGGGTCCCCGGGAGCCGTTGGCACCGTCGTGACCACCGATGTGAAGAGCGACAACCAGTGCGGCTCGACGAACCACTGGCCCAGTGGGCTGACGATGCACCAGGTCGGCGGTAGCGAACGGCTGCTGGTTGGTCACGATCGCGGTGTCGCAGTCTACGACCCGAGCAACCTCTCGAAGGCCCAGGATCTCGACCTGCTGAGCTTTGGAAACCTATTCAGCCAGGTTGCAGCATCTCCCGACGGAAACACACTCTACGCGCTGCCCCAGTGCAAGGCCGACAACTCCAAGCACAACTGGACGCTGCCATACGGCGCGAGCACGGAGGCCGCCGACAAGAACCTCGTGGCAATCCTGGACCCCAGCGGTAGCTCGCTGGCAGTCAAGAACACAAGCATCGACGTGAACGGTGACGGCACCAACGATCACGGCATCGATCTCGACTACTACCGGATCAAGAACTATATCCGCAGCTTCGACACCACGATGTCGATCCCACCAGTGGTCTACACGGGACCGCGTATCGCAGTGGGCAACTCCATGCTCTTCGTCCGCGGCACCGGCATTCAGGGAAATGGCGGCGGGAGTATTTCCTCGTCAGGGCTCGGACAGGTGCAGGACATTGGCTTCTTCGACTTGGCCACCGGCGACGGCGTCGTGTTCGACCAGTACATGCCGTTCTTCGATGGACTGAGCTCCAACGCAGGAGCGGGGCCAGGGATCTGGGGTTACGACGTGCGGCCGGGCCAGGAGAGTTCCGTGGGCGCGCTCTACTACATCCCTTGAGTCGACCCTTCACCACCTGCAGATCGGCAGGCAGGGCCCGCGCAGAGATGCGCGGGCCGTCACGCGTGCGGCCCGGCAAACATCCCAAGCGTTGGTTCTGACTAGCGCTATGCTGAAGCGCTGGGATGCAATCGGGAGACCTCATCGCCGAGCGGTACGAGATCATCGACCTGATTGGTTCGGGCGGGATGGGCGCCGTCTACTCGGCGCGCCACACCGTCAGTCAACGGGTGGTCGCGCTCAAGGTGATTCACCCGGGGATCTCCGAGAAGCCCCAGACGGTGGCCCGCTTCAAGCGCGAGGCAAGCGCCGCGTCCCGTGTAGGCCATCCTGGCCTCGTCCAGGTGCTCGATGCCGGACTGGATGAGCAGCGCAAGTTGCTGTACCTCGTGATGGAGCTGCTCGAGGGTCAGACGCTCAAGCAGTGGCTGGCCACGCGCGCCGCTCCCAGCTCCTTGCTTTCCGCACGGCCATTCTTGGAGTTGTTCGCTGAGCTATTGGAGCCGCTCGACGCTCTCCATGTCGCAGGCTTCGTGCACCGCGATCTGAAACCAGAGAACATCTTCCTCACTGCCGCACCGAGTGGGTCCGGTCGGGTAAAGGTGCTGGACTTCGGACTAACCCGAGAGATCGACGCAGACTCCGAAACGCGTACCGGTACCGCACTGGGCACGCCCCACTACATGGCGCCCGAGCAATCGCTCAGCGCCAAGGATGCAGAGCCTGCGGCGGATGTCTGGGCGCTCGGGGTGATGCTCTACGAGGGGCTCTCGGGATCCCGCCCGTTCGGGGGAGAGACGCCCAACGCGGTCCTGGTCGCTGCCTGCACGACACCACATGCGCCCATCGAACGGCGCTGCGAGTGGCTCCCGAGGCCGTTGATCGCGCTGGTCGACGCTTGCCTGACCAAGGAGCCCGAAGCACGGCTCCAGAACGCGGGCGCCGTCCTCAGCGCGCTACGCCGGGCGCTCAGGGAGCTGCCCTCTGGCGCCGACCATGGCAGCGCCCCGATCCTCACGGATCCACCGGGGGATATCGCCCTGCTCAGCACCCTCGAGTCTTCTTCGAGCGGAGATCCTCCGAACTCCGAACTCCTGCGGCTGAACCAGACGCTCGCCCTTGATCAGCTCGAGGATACGGCGCCGACCTCGGAGGGCCGCTCTGCCAATGCATCGTTCTCGCGCGAGCGGTCGAGAGGAGGAGCGTGGCTCGTGCTGGGAGCACTCGGCTTGGCCTCGGCCCTGGCGATCACCTGGTGGGCGTTTCCGCACGTCGCTGGAACTGTCGAGGAAGACGCCGCGCGTGAGCCGGGCGTGCCCGCCAGAGCAGCCACCCCGCCGGATCCGTCGGACCCAGGCGAAACGGCGGCGGACCCAGCGCAGGCCGTCCCCACCCACGAAGCTCCGGGCACGGCGACTGCGACGCCAGGGGCAGTGACTGCAACGCCGGGCACTGCGACCACGCTGACAGCGACTCCAACCGCTACCCTCACCCCCAAACCCGGAACCAGCCCTCGACGAGCTGGCTCGGGCGCGTCATCCGCGGCTGAAAAAGGACCGTCAGCTCCGACTGCCAGCGCCGCGCCCACCAGCGCCGCACCCACCAGCGCCGCATCCAGCGCTCGAGCGCCGAGAGCCGACGATGAGCCAGGCTTCATGCGCGAGTGGGAGCGCCCTCGGTAGCGCTCAATCGAGCAAGCCCAGCGCGCGCAACCTGAGACGAAGGGCCCGCTCAGAGACCTCCAACGCCGCGGCCAATGCCGTTAGGTTCCCCTGGTGCTGCTGCAGACCGCGGCTCAGCTCAGGCTCGGCCAAATCGGTGGCTTTACGCACGGAAGCGGAGCGCTCCATCAGGCCATACAGGGTGCTCCGAGGGATCCCCAGGGACTGCGCCGTGGGGCCCACGGCGAAAGCATGGGCCCGCAGGGCCTCCACCAGGACTTCATCGCTGACCTCTCGCGACTCGGTACGCGTGACGTCCGGCGCTTCCGGGCTGGGGCGAGCCAGCTGCTGCTTGACCCTCGCGTCGGCGACGTAGGCGGCGCGGCCTCGGTTCGAGACCGCGAGCTGGCGCACCAGGTTGCCCAGCTCACGTACGTTTCCGGGCCATGCATACGCAAGCATGTCGCGCATCAGCTGCGGAGGAAACCAGGGCTGAGCGCGTGGATCCCAGCGCGAGAGTCGGTCCGACTCTCCAACGCGCTGGAGCTCATGACGAAGGAACTCCAGCGCCAACTCCGGGATGTCCTCACTACGCTGGCGAAGCGGGGGCACTGGGATGACGAAGCCGCTCAGGCGATGATACAGTGCCGCGCGGAATTGTCCACTCTCGACCAGTGCCTGCAGATCAGCATCGGTGGCCGAGAGCAGGCGCACATCGGCGGTGCGCTCGGCGCTGCCCCCGAGGGGCAGAAACGACCCATTCTCCAGGACTCTCAGCAACATCGCCTGAACGTCGAAACCAAGCTCACCGATCTCATCCAGGAACAGCGTGCCGCCATCAGCGCGCTCAAAGAGCCCCGCGCGAGCGCTTTGCGCACCGGTGAAGGCACCACGCACATGACCAAATAGCTCCGACGCCGCGGTCTCTCGGGTGGTCAACGCCATGTTGAAACACACGCAGGGAGCCTCGGCGCGGGTACTTGCACCATGGATGGCCTCAGCCACGCGTTCCTTGCCGACACCCGTCTCCCCGCGGATTAGGACAGGGACGTGAAGGTCGCTGACTCGCCTTATCGCCTGCCGGAGCTCGTTCAGGGAGTTGCTGCCGCCGGTGAGGCCGTAGGAAGGACCGCGGTACTCGCGCTGAATCGAGAGGCGCAGCCGAACACGGCGACCCAGCTGCAGGTCGAAGCCACCAGCCCGCAACACTTCGAAGGGGACGTGCGCGTTTTCGAGCGGATTGCCGTCACCATCGGAGGCGATCCCGCTGGGAGCGGTCAACTGCAGGCCATCACTAGCCGTGGAAATCGTCAGCGGGTTACGGCTGACATGAGGTTCCCCCAAGGGCGCCGCACGTGGGTTATTTGCCCTACGGAATTCTGGCAGGGTCCGTGAGAGTTCGAATCGCTGACCGGACCGAAGCGTGCCCAAACGCGCGGACTCCCCCCAGCGCCGCACGTTGCTGTGGTAGAGGATTCGCACGGCCAGCGACTCCACGTTCGCAGGCTCAGCACCACGCCCCTCGAACTCGTCGCTGTTCAGCGTCTCCAGGTCACCCGCTACGATTTCCGACAGAGTGTCGGTCCCGGGAGGGCCGGAGCGTGGCTCGTCGGAGGCGGAGCTCATGACTGTGCTCTTTCAGAGGGCATCAAGCGCGTCAAGTCGAGAGCCAGGGTGCAGCTAGCCAACGGAGCGCGGCATGACTATGCAGGGGCGATGGGGCGACAGGCCAAGCTGATGCGGCTGCTGGCAACCTGGCTGGTCGCCCTCGCGTGGGTCGACACGGCAATCGCCGATGAAACATCCCACACACCGTCCTCGATCACCGCCACCGAGTCCGCCGACGCCGAAGCTCGAGCACGCCAGCTGTTCGACCAGGGCAACCGCCTGCGGGCGGCGGGCGACTGTGAAGGGGCGGTCGGCTACTTCCTGGCGTCTCGGGAGCTACTCCCATCGACGCCCAACACACTGAACGCCGCATACTGCTACTACCAGCTGGGTCAGCTGGACGAAGCGCTCGACCTGTATGAAGCGCTGCTGCTGGACCATGGGGAGACGCTGGAGGAGGACCTGCGTTCGAAGCTCGAGCGACGGATCGCCGCGATCCTGCCCCAGATCGCGCGCCTCGCCGTGCGCACCACGCAGCCCGGGGCAACCCTCGTCATCGATGGCCGTGACCGCGGTAGCCTCTCAGTCGAACAATCCGTGGTCCTGATGCCCGGCAGGCACGAAGTCAGGATCGTGAAGACGGGGTTCGTACAAGCCCTTCGGCGCGTCGACCTAGTCGCGGGGCAGCGCAAGACGCTGTCCGTCGAACTCCAGCCGCTCACGCAGCGTGGTGTGCTGCGAATCGCGAGCCGGGCCGAGGCGTCCACGCCAGCCGTCGTATGGCTCGACGGCGCGAGTGTAGGCGGGCTCCCGTTCGACGCCGCGCTGGCGCCGGGACCTCACTGGGTCGCACTGGAGGTCGGGGAGCGCGGCTCCGGTCCCCAGCGCATCACGATCATCGAAGGGCAGGTCAGCCTCTTCGAGCCCGAGCTCAAGCCACTGGGCGCGGTGCTGCGCCTCAGCGTCAGTCCGCCAGAGGCGCAGCTGGTACTGGACGGGACGCCACTGCTCGGCTCGGCTTTCGCCGGGCGCCTTCCCATGGGGAAACACTCGATTCGAGCGAGCGCGCCCGGCTACATCTCCGCGACGCAGGAGATCCGCGTTGGGCCGTCGGAGGGCCGCGTGCTGACCCTCGAGCTGGCAGCAGACACCGCGCACCCTCGCTGGCGTAGGCCGGCTACGAGCCGAGTGATACTCAGCGCCCGCGCCCGAGCGCTCCTCGGCTCAGGCTTGGGCAGCGGCCCGGAGCGCTGCCCGGGCATGTGTGACAGCGACGGGGGCGCTCGGGGCGCCTGGCTGGGCGCCGAGCTCGACTATCGACTGCCGAGCAACCTGCAGGCGTCCGCGAGCCTGGGCTACGGGTGGATGTCCACGAACAGCTCTCGCCACGTCGACCAAGACGTGGGGACCGCAGACGAAGCGCGCTATGTGCTGGATGATGAGACCCGCATCAGCGGACCCTGGTTGGCCGCTGGGCTGGGGTACGTGCTGGACCTTTCCAGCTGGGAGCTGAGCGCGCAGCTGCACGCCGGGGTGATGTTCGCTGGCATCGATCTGACGACCGACGGTGCCGTCGTGCGCGGAGCTGACAGCGCACCCGTGGGCGTCGAGCACGCCGACCGGCAGCGGGCAGCGCTGGCCTTCGTCCTGCCGGAGATTGAGCTCATCTATCGAACCGATAACTTGAGGTTCGGACTGGCGTTTGGTGTGCTGATTTCCCCGATCGGTGGCTCGGGCAATGGCCGCGGCGAGGTGGGTCCAATACCCGACGGAAACGTAGATTGCGCTCAGGTCCCGGCACCGGTGGCGTGCGCGCGTAGCTCGAGTCTCACCAAGGACGAGCTGAGCGTGGGTCGCTTCGTCCTATTCAGTCCCGGCGTCGACCTCGGCTGGCAGTTCTGACTGGGACGCCAGATCGGCGCGGCTGACCCATACATGGAGCCTGCCCCATGGCGGCAGGTTGAGCTCCAGCTCGCTGCGCTCGTCTCCGCGTGAAACCAGAGGGAGCTCCGTCGCCCGGATCACCAGACCAACCTGCCGGCCCCGAGCGTCGTAGATCGGCGCACCTCGACGTAGGCCCACACGCGGTGCGTCGCCGCCGCCGTGACCATATCGGCCCAGGTCCGCGAGCTTGACGGAGCCCGCAGCGGTCGCGCTGTGCACTCGAGCGGACCTCACCCAACCCACCAGCCTCAGGTGAGACGACGTGTACTCCACGAGGGAGAAATCCCCATCACGCCCCAGCTCGCTGACCAGGCGCACGCTGGCGGCCGGGATGCACGCCAGCGGACGACCTCCGGGAGCCACCAACAGCGTGCTGTCCGCCTCCAGCTCCAGAGCTCCGAGCACCGGTTCTCGAGGCTCGTAGACGTCACCCAGCGCAGACTTCGGTACGTAGCCCTCGCACTCCAGGTCTGAGTCGTGGAAAAGCGCACGGAAATGGTGCTTGCTGCGAGCCTTGACCTCGAGCATTATTTCGCTCGCCAAGACTGCTGAGCAGGCCCAAGTGCAGTCCGAACTCTCCGCTCTGGAGGCTCACGCCCAGAGGGCCGCGCCAACTGAGGGACAGGGCGGGGAGGTGGAGGACGAC
>JAUILJ010000098.1 GCA_030433055.1 Polyangia bacterium | reverse complement strand
GCTCGTGCGCAGGCTGCGGGTGCGCTGGAGTCCATCGACCGAGTGCGCCTTGTCGGCACCGAGGGCCATGTTGAAGACGACAGGCGGAGCGTCTAGGGGCACGAACGCCTCTGAGTTGTCGCTCACGATCAGCTTGTGCTGTTCCTCGGAGTGCTCGAAGAAGTAGAAGAGACCAGCCTGTTCGAACAACCGGTGGACGAAGTTCAGCTCCGTCTCCCGGTACTGGACGATGAACTCCTTGGGGGCGTACGTGCCCACGATGTCCCACTGCACCTTGTCCCCGAAGCCGGCTTCGTTGAAGATCGTCGTCGCCACGTCGACGATGCTCTGATCTTGAAAGATCCGGCAGTTCTCCCGATGATCGAGCGCCTGCAGGGACGGCATGAGCCGCAGCTCGAAGAGGAACTGCCGCGACTGGACTCGGACGAATCGAGCGCGCTCGACCACCCCGTGGAAGTGACGGACTTCACCCTGTTCGTTGACGATGCTGAGCACGACCGCCGTGCGGAGCGTGGTCAGGATGTCGAACGTCGCGTCCGAAGTGAAGAACTGCAGGTCGATCTCGTAGGGCTTCGAGATCTCCTCGACGACCCGAAAGGCGATGGTGTCCGCGTCATCGGGAAGGGAGGAGCCTCGCGCCAAGAACTGCCTGGAAGTTTGGTCGGCCACTCTGGCATCTTACCTGACCTGGGGTCCGCAACTACCCGACAAGCGCTCAAGTTTCCTCTTTCAAGAGGGCCCAAACGACCGTCAATTTCAGGACCAACGTGGATACAGCAGGCTCTTTTTGCCCTGAGCCGATCAGGCGTCGCCGAGGCTTGACGTTGGAGACCCAATCTGCAGGGCGAGCGCTGGGCGTTTCGCCCCCAGTTCGGGGCTCAAATGCGTCAAGTGGGCCAGGGGCCGGAGCGATCTCGGCTTCGGCTGACTATGTCGCTTTCCCCATGATGGTCTCGCTTGATATCGGGAGGTTGCTCGGGTCATCGTTCGCCGTCAGCGGTGTTTGGGGCGGCGCGAGCCCGCCTCCGGTCGGACCAGTGGGAGCGCTCGGCAAGACTCGAGAGGGACTGAACTTGCAGGGAACAGCGAGAGCATGAGGGAACGACTAGCGCCCGGGATGATCGTCGGGGGCCGCTTTCAGGTCGAGAGCGTCATCGGGCGGGGAGATGTTGGCGAAGTCTATCGGGTGAAGGACCCCAAGACCGGCCTGAGCTACGTGCTCAAGCTGTTCACTTCGCCCGCGATGCAGGACACCAACGCCTCCGGCGCCTTCGATCGCGCCTCGCGTGCCGCGGGTCAGATCGCACAGGAGTTCGTCGGGATCCAGGAGCTCGGCATGGATCCCAACGGGCCCTTCGCGCTGCTGCCGGCGGTGAGCACACGTTCGCTGGATCGCTACATCGAGAAGAAGGGGCCGTTGGGCTCGGCGGAGATGGTCGATTTGATGAACTGTCTCGCACCGCCGCTCGATCGCGCCCATGCGTCCGGCTTGGTGCACGGTGATCTCAAGCCCACGAACGTCTTCTTTGGTAGCGGGTTGAAAGGGCCGGTCGTGCGGGTCACTGACTTTGGCGTTGCCTCGCTGCGCATGGCGGCCCCTGCGCCCTGGCCCTGTGCTTACGGCTGGGGGGCGCCTGAACAGGTCGGTGGATCGCCGCTGATGGCGACCATGGACGTGTACGCGCTCGGGCTACTCGCGTTCTACGCCCTGGTGGGGCGCCCCATGTTCTTCGCGATGAAGCTGCCCACGCCGGAGCCTCAGAAGCTCTGGGAGGAGATGCACACGCTGCCCGCGGCAAGTGACCGTGCGGCTGCGCTGGGTGGTGTGGTTTCACCCGTGTTCGATGAGGTGTTCCGTACGGCGCTGTCGCCCGATCCAGGAGGTCGCTTTCAGAGCGCGGGCGAGCTTGCCCAGGCGCTCAGCCGGGCGGCGCGCAGCTCTCAGCAGCAGATGGCGGCGGTGCCAGCGGCAGACGCCGCTCCCCGTGGGCCCGTCGTTCCGCCGCCGATGGTCTCCGGATCACCCCGCGGCGCGATGCACGGTACGCAGGTACTGACCGATGACGCGGTGGCGAAGGCGCGCGCCGAGATCGACGCGTTGCTCGCCGCAAAGCGTGCCGAAGGGGATGGTGCCCCCGCGTCCGTTCCCCTGCCTGTACCACCCGCTGCGCCTCCCCCCGCGGCTGTCGGGCCTGCGCTGGCTCCTCCACCGGTCGTTTCCGGAGGGATCGCCGCGCCGCCGATGGTCGCTGGCGGGGTCGTGGCACCACCCATGGTGAGCGGCGGGATCGCTCCGCCTCCCGCGGTTGGCGATCTCGCGCCGCCACCGGTCGTTTCCGGGGCGGTTCTGCCCCCGC
Organism: Polyangia bacterium; assembly: GCA_030433055.1. Classification (GTDB taxonomy): domain Bacteria; phylum Myxococcota_A; class Polyangia; order Polyangiales; family Polyangiaceae; genus JAHBVY01. Next base: position 11,645 of record JAUILJ010000098.1, on the reverse strand, counting down.
CGGTGGTGTCCGGCTCTGGTTCGTTCAATGAGCTTGGCGCAACCAACCCTGCAGGCGGCGGCAGCGCTGGTGGCAACAAGCGCAAGATTCACGGGACCATGGTGGCGGACGCCTCCGAGGCGTTCGCGATGCTTGAATCCATGGCGGCGGCCCAGGCAGGGGGAAGCGCGCCCATGCCTGGTCCCTCGCCGGCAGCTCCCCCGCCCGCGGTGCCTCAGGGAAATACCGGAGGCTTCGGAGGAGGTCCCATCGAGCCTGCCTTGGTCACGGGTGGCTCAGGGGCTGGTCTCAGCGCCACACGGGCGGACGCAGCGGCGGACGGCGCCGCTGCTGCGCCGGGTGCGCGGCCGCCCGATCCGCTGGGCATGAGTCAGCTCGGCATGCCTGTACCTGAGCCACGTCGTGACGCGACGATCGTGTTCACACCTCCTTCGGGCACGAACAAGAAGCTCATCGCCATCGTGGTCATCGTGCTGCTCCTAATCTTCGGTATCGGCGCTGCGCTGATCAGCTGGTTGCTCAAGATCGATGAGCCAGCTCCAACCAGCTCCGTGAACCTGGGGAGTGTCTCCGCGTCCAGTGTCCCTGTGGGCGTGGGGGATGTCGTGCGTTCGAAGGGTGAGGGCTGACCCATGTGGGTTTGGGTATTCGGCATCGTCGGGCTCGCCGTCATCTGGCTTGGAAGCTGGGTCGCGAGCTGGTTCGAAGTCAACATCGGTATCGGCTGGCGGATCCTCGCAAGTTTCCTTGTGGCTTTGTTCGTCGCGGTCGTGATCGGGCTGCGAAGGCTCAAGGCGCTGCGGGCCGCACGCGCGTTCGAAGCAGAGATCCTCAAGCAGAGCGAGCAGCAGGCTGCGTACGCCAGGCCCGATCGCCGCGCTGAGATCCTCGAACTGCGCCAGCAGATGGAGCAGGGCATTGGCTCGCTGAAGAGCAGTCGCTTGGGCGGCGGCAAGGGCCGCCAGGCGCTGTACGCGCTGCCCTGGTACATGATCATCGGGCCGCCTGGCTCCGGCAAGACGACGGCGCTCAAGAAGTCGGGGCTCAACTTCGCCTTCAACCCGGAGCAAGGCGGGCTGCGTGGCGTCGGCGGCACACGTAACTGCGACTGGTGGTTCACCAACGACGCCATCCTCCTGGACACCGCTGGCCGCTATGCCACGGAGTCTGAAGACCGCGACGAGTGGCTCGCGTTCCTCAGCTTGCTCAAGCGTTTCCGCAGTGAGAAACCCATCAACGGTGTGCTGGTCGCGGTCAGCGTGACCGACCTGCTCGAGGCTCGCGATGATCAAATCGCAGACATGGCGCGACGTTTGCGCACACGTGTCGATGAGCTGATGTCGCGACTGGAGATGGTGGTCCCGGTTTACGTGACGTTCACCAAGGCGGACCTGATCGGTGGCTTCGTCGAGACCTTCGGCGACATGCGCAAGAGCGAGCGCGATCAGATCCTCGGGGCAACGTTTGCGTTGCGGGGTGGAGAGCGAGACGCCGCCGCCGAGTTTGCCCGGGAGTTCGACCAGCTGGTGCAGGTGCTCCACGCCAACTCACTGCGCAGGATCAAGCAGCACAAGAGCTTCCAGGGGCGCCAGAAGGTCCTCGAGTTCCCCGTTGAGTTTCAGGCCCTGCGGGACAACGTCGCGAGCTTCATTGGTCAGCTGTTCCAGCCGAACCGCTTCCAGGGCACGCCGATTCTCCGCGGCTTCTACTTCACGAGCGGCACCCAGGAGGGCAACCCCGTATCTCGCATGATCGGGCGCATGGCTCAGGCATTCGGGTTACCTCCGGACCCCGGCGCACAGAACGCGCAGGTGGAGGCAAAGAGCTACTTCGTCACCGATCTGTTTCAGCGTGTGGTGTTTCCAGATCAAAATGTGGCGGCGCACACCGAGGCCCAGCGCCGTCGCCGCACGGTGATGCGCATCGCCTTTGCTGCGACGTGTCTGTTCGTCTCCCTCGCGATCATCGTCCCCTCGATTATCACCTATGGGCGCAACCAGAGCCTGGTGAGCCAGGTGGACGCGATCGCGCGCTCCGCCAACTCGATCAACTGGAACGACTCCACACCGCTCAGTGAGAAGCTGGCGAAGCTGGAGAACCTCCGGGTGCAGTACACCAGGCTCAAGAAGTGGGATGATGAGGGGCCGCCCACGGGCATGCGCTGGGGCATGTACACCGGGGGCAGCATGCTCGAGCCCATCCGCAGCATCTACGTCGAGCAGATGCACAAGGGCTTCACGGTCCCCACCCGTCCCGAGCTCGAAGCTCAGCTGCGTGCGTTCAAGGTCGCCGACGCTGAAGGCAACACGTTCACCAAGCAATACGATCAGCTCAAGCTGTACCTGATGCTCGGGGACACCGAGCGCCTCGATGTCGACTTCGCTGCCAAGGAAGTCTCTCGCTACTGGGCCAAGGCCCTGCGCTCGAGCAAGCCCGAGGAAGACGCGAAGCTGCTCCTCCCCCACGCCAAGCTGTACTTGGAGATGGTGAAGAAGGGCGAGGCGCGTCCCTGGGACCACGACAAGCAGCTGATCGAGCACTCGCGACAGACGATGCTCAAGGCGCCCCGTGTCGATCGCCTCTACACGATGCTGGTGCGGGACGCGAACCACGACGTCGCGCCGATTCGGCTGACCGACTTCTTCTACGGGGAATCCGCCAACTGGGTGAAACCGAAGCAGGAGATGGAGGTCCAGGGCGCCTACACCAAGGAGGGCTACCTTCAGATCAAGAAGGTGCTGAACTCCCAGAAGGTGCAGCTTGAGACCGAGACCTGGGTGCTGGCCGAGAGCGTCAAAGACAGCGAGACGCAGACCGAAGACACCATGGAGAAGTTGCGGGATCGCTACTTCAAGACCTACGAGAAGCAGTGGCGTGAGCTGTTCCTGAACATCGACGTGAAGAAGCCGGCGAACGACGGGGAGGCCATCAAGATGTATGGCGCCCTCGCCGAGCCGGAGTGGCCTTACCTGCGCCTCGTGCGTTCCCTCGCGGAAAACTGCCGGATTCACGTCTCCGAGAGCGAGCTGTCGAAGGCGGGCCGGGAGATGTGGGAGCGCAAGAAGCGCCAGTACCTCAACCGCGCCAAGATGATGCTGCGGCTCAACAGTGGTGGCGAGAGTGGCGCCAAGAAAGACGTCCAGCCGCTGTCTCCCATGGAGAGCGCGTTCTTGCCGGTGCTCGAGTTCGGAGCTCCGCCGCGCGATTCGAACGGCACCGGGACGCCCAAGGACCTCACCGACTACATCGGGTTCATGACCGCCCTGCAGGGCAAGCTGACCGATCAGCGGGACTCACCGATGGCGCGCAAGAAGGACATGGCGCCAGACTACGAGATCGCGCTGCGCGGAGCGCTCAAGCTGCTCGAGGAGCAGGACGTGTACACGCGGCCGATGCTGGAGCCACTCTTATTGAATCCGTTCCTGCGCAACGGCGTGACCCGCCCGCGGCGCTTTTAGTCTGGTCTGGGGGTGAGGCGCGCCGAGGAGTCACGGCGTCCTTCACAAGTGGCTCCGCTTTCTGGGCCAGCGGGGGCTTCTTGGCTAAGGCTGCGGGAGCCGTGTCGTCTCAGGTCGTACCCCCAGATCCCAGTTCGCCCGCCTTCCTTCGCTTGAATCGCTTCCTGGCGATGACTGCGTCGGATCGCGGTCCACTCGCAGACTTCCTGCACCTCGCGGGTATCGTCGCTTTGGTCGGCAGCGCGCTCAGCCTCGCGATTGCCGTGATCTGGTTCGGCGTGAGATCGCCGGCGGCGGACCCACCGCGCCTGCCACCGGCGCAGTTCCAGTCGAGTCTGGATCCTCAAGATCCCGTACCGAAGATCGAGCTACCCGCCGCCGCCGCGGTCAGCGCAGCGCCCGAACGGAGCGACTCACCCCCAGCCCCCGCAAATGATGAGCCGAAGGCCGAATCGAAGGCTGAGCCGGCTGCTCCGGCTGCCGACGACAAGCGAGCGCCAACGCTGCCCCCGGGCTTCTTCCAGCCCCCACGCGCGATGGTGCACGAGGTGTTTGGCACGGCGACGGACAAAGAACCCTATCTCGCGCTGCGCTCACGCCCTGCCCGCGAGGCGAACTTGCTCGGCAAGCTCGACGATGGCACTCAACTGAAGGTGATCAATCGCTTCGGGAAGTGGCAGTTCGTCCAGGTGCTGGATGGCAAGCTGAAAGGCACCGAAGGCTTCGTGTACGGCAAGTACGTACGTCCCTTCGGGAGCGACTTTCGGTGAACCGCTGGCGCCGTGGTGCACTGCGTCAGGGGTGCCTGCTGCTGGGCGCCTGGGCGCTGGTTGGCTGTGGGGGAAACGAGTCACTGGTGCGTGACTCCGCCGCAGCCGAGTTCAACTGCGATGAGCGAGCGGTCCGCGTGACCTACATGGGCAACGAGCACTACGAGGCGGTGGGTTGCGGACAGCGCGAACGTTACGCGTTTCATGACCGTGACCACTGTCCGAATGGGCGCTGCCCATTTCAGCACTGAAGGTCGAAAATCCTGGGTGCGAAAAACCGGTTCTCGCCCGGCGAAGAACCCCCAAGCGGCAGGTCAACTCGGGTAGTCTGCTCTGCCCGGGGAAGATGAGCGAACAACTCGAGGAGACGCTGGATCGACTCAAGACGCAGCTACTGCTGCATCCAAACGATCCTTGGAAGCGGTTCCATTTGGGCCGCACGTTGGTCCGTATGGGGCGTCCCGCGGAGGCGGCCGATGCGTTCCGGCGTTCAATCAAGAACAAGCCGGACAACTCCGACGCGCACTACCAGCTCGGTCTGGTGGCGCGGGAGCTTGGGAACATCGCCGAGGCGGCAGACGCCTTCAGCGAATCGACCAAGCACCAGCCGGATTTCTTCGACGGCTACGTGATGCTCGCGGAGACCGCTGCGGAGCGTGACGAGAACGAACGCGCCGTGGAGGCCTACGACAAGGCCATCCGGCTGAATCCGCAGAGAAACGACCTGCTGGTCGCGGCGGCCCGCCTGCGCGCGAAGCTAGAGCAACACGACCTGGCGGTGCTGGCGTACGAGGGCGCGCTCAACACTCAACCGGAGCTCGGGCTGATGCTCGAGCTGGGGCGTTCGTTCGCCGCTCTGGAGCGCAATGAAGAGCTGCACACGTTGATGCAGCGGGCCCTGGGCCTGAAACACGACTGTCAGGAGGCGTGGGAGCAGAGCGGGCGCGCGCTGCGCAAGCTCGGGCGCCTGGAAGAGTCCCTGGAAGCCTTCGAGCGGGTCGTTGCGCTGGAACCCAGTCACGTAGAAGCCGCCAACGAAGCCGCACGGATATGCCGCGAGCTTGGGCGCGACGATCAAGCGCAGAGTGGGTACGAGCGCGCTCGCCAGCTGAGTCCCAAGGACCCAGCTCTGGCGGTCGAGCATGGCCAGGTGCTGTTGCGCCTGCGAGAGGCGGAGAAGGCCGTGCAGGCGTTCGAGCACGCCCAGGCGTTCAGCGAGGAACCCAATGGGCTCGCTCACGCTGGGCTTGGCGCTGCCTACAACTCGCTCGGCAAGTACATCGAGGCCGCCGCTGAGCTGGAGCAAGCCACGAGCATCGACCCGCGATCGGGGTACGCATGGGCGAACCTCGGAGTGTCTTACGCGAAGCTCAACCGGCGCGCGGAGGCGACCAAGGCCCTGGAGCGCGCGGTGGAGATCAACCCGTCGGACCCCGACGTGCTCGACACCTTCGCCAACCAGCAGCAGGCCGAGGGTAACCTCGACAAGGCTCTCGACGCCTATCGTCGCTCGGTCAAGGTGCGCCCGGAGAACCCCGATGCGCTGCTCCAGATGGGCACGATCCTCCAAGGCTTCGCGCGCTTTGCCGAGGCGCTGGAGCCCCTCCAGCGCGCCGCGGAGCTGCGCCCAGAGCTGGCGACCGCGCATCAGCGCCTGGGCGAGGTGTATCGCTCCCTCGACCGCCATCGCGAGGCGATCCGTGCGCTCGAGGCAGCCGCGCAGCTGCAACCGACGAACTTCGACATCCGTGTGCCGCTCGGGCTCTCCTATCAGAAGTTGGGAGAGCACCTGGTTGCCGTGGGGCACTTCCAGCGCGCCCTCGAGGCGAAGCCAGAAGACCTGGATGTGCTGGGCTACCTCGGCACTTCGCAGCGTGTGCTCGGCGAGACCAACCAGGCGATCGATACGCTGAAGAAGACGGCGTCTCAGCGCCCAGAAGACGTCACCACGATCGCTCAGCTCGCCCTCGCTCAAGTCGCGGCAGGCGACACCGACGGAGCTGAGCTGACGTTGCGTCGTGGCCTGAAGGTGGACCCCAACAACCCCGAGCTACTCCTGGCGCTCGGCCAGGTCCACGCAGGAGGCGGTCGTCACGCAGAGGCCGTCGAGTGCTTCGAGAAGGTGCAGTGGGTCCAGCCAGACAACGCGGAGGTCGCGCGGCACCTGGGCGGCTCCCTGAAGGCGCTCGGCCGCACGCGGGAAGCCATCGAGACGCTGTCCGCGGTGCTGCAGCAGCACCCCCACGAGGTGGGCATACGCTTCGACCTGGGTCAACTGTTGCGCGTCTCGGGGAATGCAGCGGATGCGGCGGCAAACCTCGAGCAGGTGGTCACTCAGAAGCCGGACGACGGGCAGGCGCAGTTCGAGTTGGGCTCAGCGCTGATGACCCTCGGACGCACCCAGGAAGCAGCCAATCATTTCCGTCAGGCAACACGGCTGGTGCCGGACTTCGCTGATGCGTTTCGCCAGGCGGCGACCTGTTTCGAGCAGCTCGGCGATCATCGCAGCGCCATGCAAGCGCGCAAGCAGCTGCTGGGCATCGCCCCAGACGACGTGAAATCGCGTCAGGGCCTGGCGCGCAACTACGTGGCGCTCGATCGCATGAACGAGGCCATCTCCGAGCTGACGCTCGCCACCCAGGCAGCGCCCGAAGAGTACGCGTTGTTTGGTGAACTCGGGGGGTTGCTGGTGCGCGCCGCTCGCTTCGAGGAGGCGATCTTGCCGCTGCGCACGGCGCTCAAGGGCGAACCGAGCAGCCGCGTGCTCCGCGCACAGCTGTCATCCGCCTACGAGCGCACAGGGCGCAAGGACGAGCACATCGAACAGCTCGAGGAGCTGGTGCGGCTGGCGCCGGGAGTTGCGCCGCTGGTGTTGCAGCTGGCAGAGGCACGCCTGGAGGCCAAGCGCACCTCCGGAGCGATCGAGGCCTATGAACAGGCGTTCGCCGTGGACGCGAGCCTGCCGGGCATCCCCGCGAAGATCGCGGACCTGCTCGTATCCGAAGGGAAATACAAGCTGGCGGTGGTGTGGCTCGAGCGTGTTGCGGCTGCGGAGCCGGGGAACGCGCGGGCCCACGTGAAGCTCGCTCGTGCTTATCGCGAGCTGGATCGCTTCGAGGACGTGGGCAACGAAGCGCGCACTGCGCTGAACGTGAACCCGTCGGACGTCGAAGCTCAGGAGCTGCTCGCCGAGGCGAGTGAGCGCACCGGGCGTCTGGACCAAGCCATCTCGGCCTACCAGCAGCTGGTGGAGCGGAGCTCTCAGGATCCCAAGCTGGTGTACGCCCTCGGGCGCTGCTTGCTCAAAGGTGGACGGGCCCCCGAAGCAAAGATTCGCCTGGATCAGGCGAGCCAGCTCGACGGCAACAACGCGGCGATCTTGTTCGATCTCGCGCGGGCGCAGACCGCGCTTGGCGATCCCGGGGCGGCCCTGGCGAGCGTCGACAAAGCCTGTGGGATCGACCCGGAAAATGCCGACTACGTGCGCCAGCGTGCGGCGTTGCTGAGCGCCCAGGGGCGCCACTCGGAGGCTATCGATAGTTTCCGCAAGGCACTCAGCATGGACGCCAGCCTCGTCACCGCCCGTACCGGGCTTGGGCTGGCATTGACACACCTCGGGCGCGATGTGGAGGCTACCCGTGAGCTCGAGGCCGCGGTGGAGGCTGCGCCGAGTGACGGCGTGCTGCGGGCCGCGTTGGCCTTCGTCTACATGCGGGTTGGGCGTCTGGACGAGGCGCTCGGTGCCTATCGAGCAACTCTGGAGCTTGGGCTCGAGGATCCCGACATCTACGCGAACACCAGCCGTATTCTGCTGCAGCTGGGGCGCCTCGACGAGGCCGTGGCAGCGCTGCGTCAGGTAGCGCTGTTGCGGCCGAATGATCTCCAGGCCCAGCTCAAGCTGGCTAGCACGCTGGCTCGGCTCGGACACTACGGTGAAGCCGTTTCGCCGTACCAACACGCCTTGCGCCTGTCTCCGCGCAACGTTGAGGTGCTGTTCGAGCTCGCGCTGTGCTTCGCTCGTTCTGGCAACATGCCTGCGGCGCAGCAACAGCAGTACACGTTGGCCAGCATCGATCCTGGGCGCGCAGCGGAGCTGGAGCGAGCTCTGGCGCAGCCAGGCTGAGGCTCGGGCTCGGGGAGCCGCGCTGCGGGGCGAGCTGGGCTAAAACGTTTCCGTGTGGCAAATTACGGCGTTGTCGCCAAACTGCGACGCCACGGCGCTGGAGGCTCGCAGAGTGTCTAGCCTGCGAGCCCACTCGTCGGGGAGCTCGAAGCGGTGCTCGCACACCAACGCCTGGAACTTGGAGCGATCGGGCGGGAGCTTGAGGTGGACGCGAAGGGGCTGGCGAGAGTTTCCTAGGAAGAGCCAGCGTTGCCAGAGGTTCGGTGTGCTGCGGGTAGCGTCGGCGGGGCCTCGAACCACGCTGGGCAAGGCGGCTCGCGACTCGCCGCTCGAGAGCTCGAAGCTCAGTTCGACTGGCACTCCCTGCGGCAGGCTCAGGCTGACGCCCTCTGCCCACAGCTGTCGGCGCCAGTCGAGCTCGTAGTGGAATCCGTCGGGAAACGCCTCGCGGCGCACCAGGCGGAGGCTGGAGCGAATCGGGCTCTTCCACTCGCTCGGGCCGCTCTCGGTGAGATCGCGCCAGCCCCCGAGCCAGGGAAAGCTGGGGCCCGGTGCAGAGTCCAACTTCAGGCCTTCGGCGAGCTTGGGGGGGACCGGGCCTTGGCTGGAGTCGACGAGGACGCGACCCGTGCGCGCCGTCACGTCGTAGGTCACCCCAACGGATGCGCGCTGAGGTACAGACTTGGTGTACGGCGCCTGGAGCAGCGCGACTGCAGCGCAGCCGACCAGCAGCGCGGCGAGCCAGGGCACGAGGTTGCGGCTCTGGGCGGGCAACAGGGGCAACAGGGAGAGCCCCCAGAGTAGCCACAGCGCGCCGAACGCCGGGAGCGCGATCAGACCCAGCGCTGCGTACAGCTGAATCAACACCGGGAGCCAGACGATTGCCACACAGAAACCGACGGCCACGCCTAACCCCCAAACCGCCCAGGTCAGGCCGCGCTTGATCGGCTCCTCACGGTTTGCGATCACCGCGCCTTCACCGGGCCGCGCGCGGACGAAGGCGCTGGCGCCACTCAGCAGCGCGAGGCCGAGGCCAGGTAGGTAGGCGAGGTAAGCGGCGCCGGGGAGCAACCGCAGCAGCGCCACGGCAACCAGGCTGAATATCAGTCCTCCAGCGACGCTCTGCTCCACGCTCGGTAGCCGTCTCGAGCGGTTCAAGCCGGCCTGCCAGAACACCCAGAGCAGGCCAAGGCCAGCGCCAGAGACGACGATCCACCCGGGGTGAGCCACCCAGGGCGATGGAGCGCGGCCGGCGCGCTGGAGCAGCCAGCCGAGAGCCGCGCTGAGGCCCACGCTCACCACCAGCCCGAGCAGGCTGAGCCCCAAGGAACCGTAGAGCGCGCGCCAGTCGAGGCGACGACGTTGCCATGCGGCAATAGCGCAAGGGACCAACAGGCCGATCAGCGCGGCGACATAGCCGAACCAGCGTGGAAGAAAGACGACTCGGCTGCCCAGCAGATCGAAATAGTTCGGTTCTGCGCTCACGCTGGCTGCCTCGGGGGTGCCTGCGATGGAGTCGATGCCGGACAGCGCCGCGTCCAGGTTGTCCAGCGCGTGCTGCAGCGTACGAGGGTCGAGGTGCTCCAGGTCGTCGTAGCCCGTGTGATAGTGCTCGACGCCCTCGATGCAGGCGAAGTTCAGCCCTCGACGGCCGGCGCGGAGGGCGACGCTGAAGTCGGTGTCGTTGGGCAGTTGACGATAGACGCTCTGAAACAGCGAGCTGGTCAGCGGGTGCCGCGCGTGCTCCGCGTAGGCGGCGACCAAGGGGGCGTCGCCGTTCGCGGTCTCGAAGAGCAAGACGGGGCCGCGATTGCCGCGCGCTTCGACGTTTACCACGTATTTAACCGCGCGGAAATCTTCTTGCCTCACGAATGCGCGCATCCCGAGCAGGCCCGCCTCTTCGCCGTCGGTGAACAGCAGGAGCAGGTGCTGCTTGGTCTTCGGTCGGTGCTTGAGCGCACGGGCTAGCTCCACGAGGCTAGCGGTGCCGATACCATCGTCCCCGGCGCCTTGCGCCGCGGGCACCGAGTCATAGTGGGCGGTGAGCAGAATTGAGCCGGCGCCAGGTTCGCTGCCGGGGATGGACACGAAGACGTTGTCCACCTCGGCGCACACACCCGGGCGGCAGCTCAGCGCGTGCTGCAGCTTCGGTGCGTAGCCGATGCGACGCAGTTCCGTGAGGAGGCGATCTCTGACTTCGCGGTTCTTGTCGGTCGCGGTTGGGTGCGGGCCCTCACCCAGGAGCAAGTCCAGGGTCTCTACCGCGCGCTGGGCCGACAACTGCTCGGCGGCGGCGCTGCGTTGCAGCACAGCCGGCGGCTCGCTGGCGCGGAAGCTGAGCCCCAGCGCGAGCAGGCCAGCGGTCAGGACCACCAGCAGGCGCAGCGCTGCTCGCCAGGTCCACGCGCTACCGGGCGCTCTGCTGGTGGAATGCACCGCCAAAAACTACGCTAGAACGCAGACGAAGTGGCGAATCGCCTACCGCTGAAGGTCACGTCGCGTTACATTGCCCGCCGTTGCTCGGGGCGCAGCCCCTGCGAGGTGCACAGGTCGCCGAGCGAAGGCTGCTGAGAAGGACCCGTCGAACCTGATCCGGTTTGCACCGGCGTAGGGAAGCGACAGTTCTCCTCTCTTTCACCGCAGCGCTTCTCGCGCTGGGGGGCCCGCGAGCAGCAGGTGGGGCGCAGGCAGCGCTCCGGTGAAAGCAAAGAGGAAGAACATATGACCGACTACAGCCTGCCGTTGCGCGGCGCTCACAATCCCTCCAGCACTGCCGAGGGGACCACTCCCGGCTCGTTCGCGAACCGTGCTGACATCGGGGGCCCCCTCGCGTTTTCTTCGCCGGACACTCCTGGCATGCCCCCGCCGAGCGGCAAGACCGCGTGGGACTTCATGCCCGAGGGCTGGCGCAAGCAGGGCGACGCCTGGGTTGCGCCCGACGGCTTCGAGCCGCGGACTCAGCTGGAGCACGCCCGGCTTGGCCAGGTGACCCCCGAGATGACGCGAGTTTCCGTGCGGGAACAGCACCTGACGCCCGAGCAAGTGCGGGACGAAGTGGCCGCCGGGCGTCTGATCATCCCGGCTAACAAGGTGCACCTGGGCTATCAGCTGGACGCGATGAGCATCGGCCGCGCGTCGAAGACGAAGGTCAACGCCAACATGGGAGCCTCTCCCATCTCCTCTGGGACGGACCAAGAGGTCGAGAAGCTGCGTTGGGCGGAGCGCTGCAAGGCAGCCTTTGGCGACCAGGAAGGACGCGCCCTGTTCGGCATCGTGCAGGGCGGCGACAATGTG
>JAUILJ010000097.1 GCA_030433055.1 Polyangia bacterium | reverse complement strand
GCGCGCGGTGGATCGGCATTTCCACCACCTTCTGCTGCGTATTGGCTTCTCCTACGACGGCCCCACGGAGATTGGTGGCCTCGTCGTCCACCCCGAGTACCGCAAGGTCCCCGAGCGCCTCGGGTTGCTCATCTCGTACATCCGCTTTCTGTACATTGCTGCGCACCGCAGTCTGTTTCGCGACGAGCTGATCGCCGAGTTGCTCCCTCCGCTGGAAGCAGATGGCACGAGTCATCTGTGGGAAGCGCTGGGGCGTCACTTCACCGGCATGAGCTACGCGGAGGCGGACTTCCTCTCGAGCCGCGACAAGGCCTTCATCCGTGATTTGTTTCCGGGAGGAATGGTCTACGCCAGCGTACTCAGCGAGCAGGCTCAGCGGGTGATCGGCGAGGTCGGCAGCCAGACCAAGGGGGTAGAGAAGATGCTTCGCCGTATCGGCTTCAGCTACGCCGAGCGCGTGGACCCATTCGACGGCGGCCCCCATTTCATCGCGGAAACAGACCAGGTGACGTTGGTGCAACAAACCAAGCGTCTGGAAGTGTCTGACCAGGCGCCGACGAAGGGCGAGTGGGGGCTCGTGGCGAAGAACGAGGAGGGGCCTCCGTTCTTCCGTGCTCGGCGCGCACAGGGGGAAGTAAGCGAGGAATACTTGCTTTTGCCTACAGAAACGCGAGATGCCTTCGGCTTGCACGTCGGCGACCTCGTGTACTTCCTACCCCTCGGCCGTTCGAGTACCTGACCAGTCTTCATCCTGAAGTACCGCGTCGGCCAGCGAGCACCGTCGCGGCGGTGTGCGTAGCCTTCAAACACTGGAAATCGCAGCAAAAAGCGCCTAGCTGCCGGATGCGCCTCAGACCGACTCTCAGCTACCAAGCGCGGCGGCGATCCGGCTTTGGAACGGGTCAACGACGAGCGGAAAGCGTCGCGTTCGCGCCACGCGGTCACGGGACCGACGAGCGATCCTCGGTCGTTGACTGAGCGGCACTGCGTGCGTGCGCCAACCAAACGCGGGTTCGGTACCACGTGCACGAGCGCTCGCTGACTTTCCAAACTCCGAGACTTGCATGCTACGCTTCGGGTCTAGGGACGACTCAGGCGGCGATTCCCAAACGCTGCGGGCACCTGCGTTGGACCACCCCAGAGAACGCGCGAGTGGAGAACGAGGCCTTTTCGTGAACGATCAGAGAAGGGGAACACATCCCTATGGTTCGCCAGGCTCGGCTCAACCCGCTGAGGGGTCTGACTTTGCCCAGACCCAGGTGCCCGCCGAGAGCGGTCTCCAGCGAGGGAGCGAAGGCCCCCCCACGGCGCGCTATCCCGACGAGCCAGCACCCGTGACGTATCCTGCCCCACCTCAAACCGGCGAGCAGCGCAAGGTCTCGGTGGACGAGATGGAGGCCCAGGTGCCGGCCCCTCCGACGAGCCCTCACGGCTCAGGGCAGTACGCGGCGGTAGCGCACCCCCCCTACCCCAACCCAAGCTACCCGCCTTCGGCCGCTTACCCAGCCGCGCAGCCGGCCGCTCCGAGCCCCGCGGCCCCCAGCTACTCCGCGCCACCCCAGTACCCCAGCGCTCCCCCACCCCACTCTGGGTACGCTGTGGCACCGGCCGGCTATCCCCCATCGAGCCAACCCGCAGCTCCGAGCTACGCCGCGCCGCCGAGCTATGGCTATCCCCCGACCCCCGCGTACTCGCCGGAGCCGCCACCGGTTCAAGCCGCGCCCCCTCCCGTCGCGACGCCGGTAGCTCCAGAGCGCAGCTACACGCCTCCTCCGGCGCCGTCACGCAACTACACGCCTCCCCCCGGAAGCGTTCCCGTCAGCAGCGGGGTCCCCCCGCGCAGCATGGCGCAACCCACCAGCCCGAGCTATGCGCCCGAGTCCCGCGCGGAAACGAGCGCTCACGAACTCCACGGGGTACCGACGCAGCGTCGCAGCTCCCCGCCGCCATCGAGCCTGGACAAGACGATTGCTCCAGGTGACCTCGGCCGCCGCACCGTGTCGTTGACCAGCCCGATGGGCAAGACTCAGGTCATGCATCCGGAGGCCGAGCTGATCCCCGATTCAGGCGCGCGGCTGATCGCGTCCGGAGCAGCCACTCAACCCGTGCAGGGCGCCGAGCTTCATCCGCAAGCGCCCGAATGGATGCGCATGGGGCGCCTGCTGGCCCTGCAGATCGAAGATGCCATCGCGCAGAATCTGGACGATCCCTCCACCCGCGCGGCGATCCTCCGGGCCTGGGCAGCCTGGCAACTGGGAGGCTACACCCGACGCCAGCTGAAAGACGTGTCGAGCAACCTGATGCGCGCCCATCGCATGGCGTCCCAGGCGACGTCGGAACACCGGGACGCCGTGCTCAACGACTGCGCAGGAGTAGTCTACAGCACCCTCCCGACCTTCCTCCGCAAGTCTTGCGATCGGAATCGGGTGATCGTCGCGCTGCAGCTGATGAGCGAGTTCGACGACGAAGAAACCGCGCGCTTCGAGGGCCTCGCCGTTGTCCTGCGCTGGTCCGATCAAGCTCGAATACTGGGCAAGCAAGCCGTCGCCTGCCTGCTGGGCGAGCTCGAATAGGCGCGCAGAACGAAGCGCCTGAAGAGGCGCTTCACGGTGAATCCAAGCGGTGCCTCAGCCGCCGCTTGGCGGCACGGTAACGCTGTCCACCGGTTCATCGACGACGTCCGGCGCCGCCGCTTGCTCCGTCCCGGGCGGCACGAACTCGGGCTGGCTCTTCATGCGCTCTGCATGGCGCTCGCCCTGATTGTCCTGGAACACCTTGCCGTCACGCATGCGTACCACCCGGGGCATGCTCTCGGCGAACGCCGGGTTGTGCGTTACCACGACCACCGTGGTGTTGTGCTGCTTGTTGATGGCGAAGAACAGATCGTGGATCGCGTTGCCGGTCGATGTGTCGAGGTTACCGGTCGGTTCATCCGCGAGGAGCAAGGCTGGCTCCAAGACCAAGGCGCGCGCGACCGCGACGCGCTGCTGCTCACCGCCGGAAAGCTCTCCGGGGCGGTGATCGGCGCGGGAGCTGAGCCCCATTTCGTCGAGCAACGCCGCCGCTCGGGGCTCCATGTCCTTGCGGGACTTGCCCTGGATGAGCCCGGGCATCATCACGTTCTCGAGCGCATTGAACTCTGGCAGCAGGTGGTGGAACTGGAACACGAAACCAATCTTTTGGTTCCGCACGGCAGCAAGTCGCCCGGGCGACATGGTAGTCAGCTCCTCACCGGCCAGGCGGATCGAACCCGACGTGGGAAGGTCCAAGGTACCGATGCAGTGCAGTAGCGTGCTCTTGCCAGCCCCTGACTGCCCGACGATGGCCAGGATTTGTCCCGCCTCGATCGTCAAGTCGATGCCCTTGAGCACTTCCAGTGTGCGCCCCATGTGCTGGAAGGACTTCGTCAGGTTGGAAATGGACACCAGCGCTTCAGCCACGTTGCTACTCCCTACTCGAATCTATCGAATGCATCACTCGTAGCGGATGCCGTCCACCGGGCGCAGCCTGCTAGCTGCCAAGGCGGGGTAAATCGTTGCCAGTGTGGTTACCAACATCGCGCACAGGGCGATCAAGAGGTAATCCGTGAAGTTGATGCTGATCGGGAGTCGATCCACGTAATACACGTCGGGATCGAGGCGAGTTCCAGACAGCTTGAGCCCAATACACGTGACCGCGCCCGTGACGACGCCGAACACCGTGCCGATGGCACCGATGATCACGCCTTCGGTCATGAAGATGCGCAAGATGGAGCGGTCCGAGGCGCCAGTCGCCTTGAGGATCGCGATCTCCTTGCTCTTCTCGGTGACCATCAACAGCAGCGTGCACACGATGCAGAAGCTGGCGACGATGCAGGCCAAGAAGAGCACGATGAAGACCACGATCTTCTCCAGCTTGAGCGCGCTGAAGAGGTTCTTGTTCATCTCCTGCCAGTCGCGCACTCGGAGGTCGTCGCGCTCCAGCTTGCTGACGATGGCCGGGCGGACTTTGCCGACGTCCTCCTCCTTTTTGACCTTCACCTCGATGCTGGTGATGTTCTTCTCCAGGTCGAGGAAGCGCTGGGCGACATCCAGCTTCACGTAGGCGAAGCTGGCATCGTACTCGTACATGCCAGAGTAGAAGATGGCAGCGACGCGAAAGCGACGAGTGCGTGGCATGATGCCCATGGGGCCAAGCTCTCCCAGCGGACCCACCAGGGTGATCTCGTCGCCGACCAAGGCGTTCAGGGTCTTCGAGAGCTCGCGCCCGATGATGATCCCGGGCAAGTCTTCCTCCAGCGGAGGAGCGTCACTGAGGGCGACCTTCTGCTTCCACTCGGCGATCGGGCCCTTGAAGTAGGGGCGACCGCCAGGACCATAGCCAATCACCTCGTCAGGCGGCAGGTTGGCGAGGCGCTTCGTATCCGTGAGGTACTCGAACTTGCCTGCTTCGATGTTGCCCAGCAGGTCGATCACGCTGCCAATGCTCTTCGGATCGACGCCCTTCAGCAGCACGCCCCCGGTGTTCGAGCTGCTGGACGCCATCGCCTCACCACCGGCGATCGGGCTCGCGGCGACCACGCCAGGCATCTGATCCAGCTCGGAGATCGCGCCTTCCCACTTGCCAAAGCCACCCACCTCGGTGCTGTCGATGTGGATGTGGGCGTTGTTACCCAAGATCTTGCGCTTCAGGTCCTGGCCGAAGCCGCCCATGATGCTGATTACGGCACACAGCGCGAACGTACTCACACCGACGCCAGCGATGGAGAGCACGCTGATCACGGTAAGGAAGCCGCTCTTTCCAGAGCGCACGTGCCGTGCGGCAACGTAGCCGATGAAACCAGAGCGCTCCACGCCGTCGAGCACCCGTGGGACCAGCAGGCCTAGCCCCCCCAAACAAAAGAAGGTCAGACAGAGCGCGGCGGCGCCACGCACCAGTTGGTGCCACCAGACGAAAAAGCGGCCCTGTTCTTCCGGCAAGAAGAGCGTGACTGCGCCCAGACCAGCCGCGCCCAGGAACCCGCCGACACACATGCTGATGAGCAGCACTCGGCGCCCTCGGGAGGAGAGCCGCTTGACCCCAGCGAGGATCAGGTAGCCCACGATCGCGATGACGATAGCGATGATCGCCAGGCGCCCGGGCAGGCCCATGAAGCTCCAGAACCGATCCATCAGGGTCGGCGGGGGCTTCTCGGTCAGGAGCTTGGAGGAGGGCGCAAACGCCAGCAACGAGCACAGCGACGCCTGCAGCCCAGCCGCGCCGCCGCTGGCCAGAGAACCCAGGCTCGCTGCGTATCCGCTCACGCTCAGCCCTTCGCCCCTGGAGCCTGTGCCTCGGGGCGCATCAGCGGGAACGCGATCACATCGCGGATCGAACTCATGCCGGTGAGCAGCATCGTGAAGCGATCGACCCCCATACCGAAGCCCGCAGCGGGGGGCATGCCGTGCTCCAGCGCTCGCACGTAGTCCTCGTCGTAGTCCATCGTCTCGTCCGCGCCGCGGCTCTTCTTGGCGACCTGATCGCGGAAGCGCGACGCCTGGTCGTCTGGGTCATTCAGCTCGCTGAAGGCGTTGCAGATTTCGCGCCCCTCGGCGAACAGCTCGAAGCGATCGGTGAGGGTCGGCTCCGAGTCCTTGCGCCGCGCCAGAGGTGACACCTCGAACGGGTAGTCGATGATGAACACCGGGAGGCTCTTGCTGCCGTCCTGTGAACGGTAGTCCTCCGGCAAGAACGGTTCCGCGAGGTATTCATAGGCGGCGAAGAGCCGCTCTCCGTCGCTCTCGCACACGGAGAGACCCTTGCGCAGGTTCTTCCAGTCGACGTTGCCCGCGCGCTCGCTCCGCTTGGCGTAGTCGCGGATCAGATCGTCGCCCTTGGCGCGGGCCTCCGCCGGCAAGTCGTCGCTCACGGCGATCAGCTCGAGCTGACTCATCAGCTCGCTGGGGATCCCCGCCGCTTCGCAAGCACGGCTCACGGCTTGTTTCATTGGCACGCGGGCAAACGGCTCACTCAGCGTGAACTTACGCTCGCTCACCCATTTGTCGTAGTGAGCGCCGAGCCCGAGCTTCTCCAGGCCCGCCTGCAGATACGCATCCACATGCCGGAACATGTCTTGCGTCATCTCCATCAAGGTCTCGTAGGTGGCGTACGCCCGATAGAACTCGAGCATCGTGAACTCGGGATTGTGCCGCGTGGAAATTCCTTCGTTACGGAAGCAGCGCGCCAGCTCATAGACCCGCTCGAAGCCGCCGACCAGCAGGCGCTTGAGGTACAGCTCGGGCGCGATGCGCATGAAGAGCTGCATGTCGAGGGCGTTGTGGTGCGTCTCGAAGGGGCGCGCGGCGGCACCACCGATCAGCGGATGCAGCGTGGGCGTCTCCACTTCCATGAAACCGAGACCATCCAAGTAGTCCCTCAGCCCGTGCACGATCAGCGTGCGCGCCCGCATCACCACCGCGACGTCGGGGTTCGCAACCAGATCCACGTAGCGACGGCGATAACGCAGATCGACGTCGGACAGGCCGTGCCACTTGTCCGGCAAGGGGCGCAGCGCCTTGGTCAGGATGCGAAGGCGCTTGGCCTCCACCGACAGCTCGCCGGTCTTCGTCACCATCACGCGGCCGCTCACCTCGAGGTGATCGGCGATGTCGACCTGGGCGAGCACCGGGAAGTCGTCTCCCAGCACGTCTTGCTTGGCGAAGATCTGGATCGTGCCACTGCCGTCGCGTAGCTCCATGAACGCGACCTTGCCGAAGCCACGACGCGCCATCAGGCGGCCGAGCACGAGCACTTCTTGTTTCCCCGCGGCAAGCTCATCGACCTTCTCCGCGTCGTAGCGCAGCTCCGCGGCGTCGGTCAGCGCGGCGGCGTACGCCTCGCGCAGCTGCGCGACGAACGTGCGCTCGTCACCGGCGACGTCGTTGGCGAAAGGGTTCTTACCTTCGCCGCGCAGCTCCGCCGCCTTGCCGCGACGGATCTCGATCAGCGCGTCTTCGCCGACGTCCTTCTGACCGGCGTCCTTCTGCTTGTCTTTGCTCATGCCTGGGCCTGACTCTCGTCTGCGCTGCGCTTCATCAGATAGGCCTCGATGAAGCTGTCCAAGTCTCCGTTGAGGACAGCCTCGACGTCGGTCGTCTCGCAGTCCGTCCGCAGATCCTTCACCATCTGGTAAGGCTGCAGCACGTAGCTACGGATCTGATTGCCGAAGTCGATCTTGCCCTTCGCCGCCTCGTAGCGCTCTTTCTCGCCCATGCGCTTCGCCTCCTCCATCTCGTAGAGGCGCGCCTTGAGCATCTTGAGCGCCATGCGGCGGTTCTGGTGCTGCGAGCGCTCCATACGACACACGACCATGATTCCCGTGGGGAGATGGCGCATGCGCACCGCCGTCTCGACCTTGTTCACGTTCTGGCCGCCCTTGCCGCCAGCTCGCATGGTCGTGATCTCGAGATCGGAGTCGGCGACCTCGATGTTGATCTCGTCCTCGATGTCGGGCGTGACCTCGACCGCGGCGAAGCTCGTCTGACGGCGAGCGTTGGCGTCGAAGGGGCTGATCCGGACCAGGCGATGCACGCCGCGCTCGGCCTTCAGGTAGCCGTAAGCGTTGGGACCGCTGACGGTGAAGCTGGCGGCGTTGATGCCAGCCTCTTGGCCCGCCTCCTCGTCGATGATCTCGGTCTTGAAGCCCTTGGTCTCGCACCAGCGCATGTACATGCGGAGCAGCATCTCCGCCCAGTCCTTGGCGTCCGTGCCGCCAGCGCCGCTGTTGATGCTGACGATGGCGCCCGCGTGATCCGTCTCCCCGCTCAGCATGCGCTGGAGCTCGGCCTTGCGCAGCGTCGCGTCGATCGCCGCGACCATCTGCGCCACCTCTTTCACGGTGGACTCGTCGTCTTCTGCCTCCGCGAGCTCGAGGAACTCGCCAGCGTCGCTCACCTCTTTCTCGAGGCGCTCCACCAGTTCGATCTTCTCTTGAGCTGCGCTGCGCTTGCGGAGGAGCGCCTGAGCTTTCTCCTGGTCGTCCCAGAAGCCGTTGGCGCTGGCTAGGTCATCGAGCTCTTCAACGTTTCGCTTCAGCTGAGCGACGTCAAAGATGCC
The DNA here is from genome assembly GCA_030433055.1 of Polyangia bacterium. GTDB lineage: Bacteria > Myxococcota_A > Polyangia > Polyangiales > Polyangiaceae > JAHBVY01. The sequence goes on along the minus strand of JAUILJ010000097.1, from coordinate 5,934 downwards.
CCCTTAGCGCCTCGAGGCGCCTTTGAAGGTCCGAAAGTGAGCTACGCGTTTCTGCAAGCATGGTGCGCGGGTTCTACACCTCAGGCCCCAGCGGCGCCAGCCTGAAAGACCCGGTCGGGGAGCGGCGCACCTCACCCCCACCCGAACCGAAGTAGGCGCGAATTGGCCTATTTTTCCTGGGGATCGGGTGAGGGCACGAGTCGCCCAAAGAGACCGCCGGTGAGCACATCCAGGCGCAGCCTCGCTTGCATCGCGAGGAGCTGGAACCGCAGCTGGTCCTCCAACGTCAACGCCGGATCCAGCGCGCGCAACTCAGCGAGCTGCCATGCGAACAGCGCCTCCAGCACCCGCTCCACCACCTGATCGCGCCGCGCTTGCTCCGACTGGCGCAGGCGCGCGAGCCCGACCTCCTCGCGGCTGAACAACACACCGTCGAGTTTCCAGCTGAGCTTGACTTCACCGTACAGATCGCTGCCGTCCGACTGAGTGTAGCGATACGGATCCGACGACGTTGGAGTCAAACGCAGCGAGCGGTCGGTACTTCGCCCCGCGCGCAAGGAGAGCTCCGGCAACCACGCCGAGGACTTGGAGCGGGACGCGAGGGAAGCCAGGCGCCGCGCGCGAGCTCGCGCCCCGTCCACCGCCAGGGCGCGCCGCACCAGTCGCCGCACGAGCTTCGGAGAGACCTCCAGCTCCACCGGCAAGCTTGCCTTGGCCGGCGCCGGCTCAGGCTGAGCCTGCGGAGCGTCCGAGTCCGGCTCAGGCTCATCCCCGGGCGGCTCGGCGAGCGCTTTGGCCTGACGCGAGCTCGGCTTCGTGAACTCGCCCAGCGGCAGTGAGAGCTGCGCCACTACCCACGTCTCACGCCCGTCGGGGCGCTGACGAACTCCGCCGGCGACCTGCAGCTCAGCGTGCCCCGGCTGGGCTCGCACCGGGCACTGCCACACGGAAATGATTAGAAAAGAGCAGAAAACGACCAGCGCGCGCGCATTGAAGGGTGCCATGCAGCCCGAGTCGGTCGAGGGCGCTCCTCAGTTGCCCTTCACGGCGCAGGGCGGCGCATTCTGGTCAAACCGCCAGGTGCCAGTGGCCACCACCCTCCAAGCCGCAGCTCACTGACAGGCTTCGCCCTCGGGAGCACCGGCGCGCGTCCACTCCATCAGCACCTCCCGATCGGCGTCGGAGATGTCCTGAACAGGGGGCTCCACCTTCAACGTCACCGGTGGCATGAAGTCATCCTCCAGCGCCTCGAACATCCGTCGGTAGAGCGGCTCACTGCCGCGCACGCGATGGATCTCCTCGAGTGACGTAAAAGAGTAAGGCGCCCCGTACTCTCTGTGTTCCCCGTGGCAACGCAGGCAGTTTCGCTCGAGCACCTGCTGCACCTCACAAGGGATGGGCGCGCCTGGAGCCGCTTCGGGCTCTTCCGCGCCGGAGCACGCCAGAAACAAGCCCGCCGTCAGGCCTCCGTAGACGGACCGTACGGTAAAACTCGAGACACAGCAGGTCGCGCGGCGCAGAAACAGCAAGGGGAACATCTGGAGGTCATGCGCAGCGGAGCGCGTGAAGTATCAACCGCAACCATGAGACGAGCGTCAGGCAGGCGCCACCCCAAGGGAACTCGGAATTGCAATTCGCCGCGCTAGTGCACGCGGTCAGGCGTAGCGCTCCGCCAGCACCCGCGCAGCCTCCACGCGGTCATCCAGCGGCCCCGGGGCGGCGGCATGAGGGCGGAAGACAGGGTGAGCCTCCGCCTCCTGACCGAGGGAGCACACCAGCGCTGTCGCCAGCACCACGAAATCCGCCGAACCTCGGCTCAGCCAGCCCAGAGCGCCACGCAGCGCCGACCGACGATCGTAGCCCTGGGGTTCCACGAGCAGTTCCCCAGAGGCCTGAGTCACCGCGACGTCCAGGGAGTAGCGCGCTGCGGGCAGCCCTGGAGCCCACCAGACCAGGCGCACGATGGGCGCGCCGTCGGGCTGATCTTGGAGGTGCCTGGCGAAGCTCGCCTCTGTCAAGCGCCAGCTCAACACCACCCGACTCTCGCTCACGAAGAGCACACAGCTATCCGGCGACTCGAGGTCACCGGAAGCGTCTTCGAGTTCCGCTGACGTCGAGGGAGCAGGTTCCCCGGGGATTTGATCCGCGACCAGCGCGCGCTGCGGTTGCTTGGAGGCATCCGGCGACGTTTCTTCCTCGACCTCCACTTCGAACGCCTCGCCCCCATCCGGCTCCGGCTCCGCTTCGATCTCCGGGTCAGCATCCGGCTCTGGCGTCGCTTCGATCTCCGCGGGGGGACCCGAAGCTGGCTCCGCCTCGAGCGCGGCAACCGCGGCTGGAACATCGGACGTGGGCTGGTCACCGGTCAGCTCGGTCGTGCGCAGCGTGGGCGCTTCGAGCTCCGGCTCTCCCTTGACGCTGAGTTCCACCTCGCGGGGTGGGCTGACCTGGGGCTCACGTGGTGAGTCCGGAGGGGTCAACGCCGGCGCCACGCGCTCGTCTGCTGAGATGGCAGACGGCGACTCCGCCGGCGTGTCGGGGCCGAACTCTGCCCACTCGACAGATTCCTCGGGGAAATTGTCGAGTTCATCAGCGCTCCCCCGTGCCTCGAGATCCGAGAGAAGCCGCCGGGCGACCTCGTGCTCGGGCTCCTTCTCTAGTACCTCTTTCAGCACGGTAACGCCGCGCGCCAGATGCCCTTGTGCAGCATAGATCTCCGCCAACGTAACCGTTGCCAGGGGGCGACGGTGAGAGGGGACGCTGCCTGGCCCTTCACCCCGGATCACCTTCGCGGCGTCCGGCAGGTGGAGCCCCTGCTCCACCAGACCGGCGAGCAGATCGCGGGCCACACCGAACCACCCGCGCACGGACTTGATGTCTCCCGGGTCGTTGGCGCTCAGGCGGAGGATCTCGTCGATCAGCTCATCCCGCGTCATCACTTCTGGACGCTCCACACCAAAGGAGCGAGCGAGCTCAATCAGCTCAGGGCGTTGGTGACGGTCGAGGGAAGAGCGATCCACGGCAGGAACCTAGATGAGGGCGCCGCGTTCGTGAAGTGCGAACCCGACTCTCGGCTCGGCCGACGCGTCATACCCAGGCCGCGCCCGACGGCACGCGATCCTGGAGTACCTGCCGAGCACGGCTGGCATCGTGCTCGATTTGTGCGACCAGCGCCGGCAACCCGTCGAACTTCCGCTCTTCGCGCAGCCGCGAGACGAAATGTACCCGCAGGCGGCGGCCGTAGATGTCCTCGGCGAACGCGCCGCTCTTGCCAAAGCCGGGCGCGTAGTCGAGCAAGTGCGCCTCGACGCTGAGCTCCCCATCCTGCTTCACCGTGGGGCGAACTCCCACGTTGGCGACCGCGGTGCCCAGGGCGCGCGCGGCCTGTCCCGAACCGACATCATCCACCAGGCAGGCATACACCCCGTGGGGCGGTAACATCTCTACCACGCCGCTCAGATTTGCCGTGGGGAAACCGATCGTACGACCCCGTTGATCGCCCGCAACCACCTCGCCGCTAACAGAGTGGGGCCGTCCGAGTAGCCGCGTTGCTTCGGCTACCTGCCCCTCCCTCAACAGGTCGCGAATGCGAGAACTCGAAATGGGTAGCTCCCCATCGCCGAGCAACGGCTCCGCTTGGGCGTCGAAGCCGTAGCGCGCTCCCAGCTCCTGGAGCGTGCCTAGATCGCCCGCGCGGCCCTGACCGAAGCGAAAGTTCGCTCCCACGATCACATGCGCTGCATGCAGTTTGTCCCTCAGAAAATCGCGGGCGAACTGCTCCGGAGTGTTCGCTGCCAGGGTGCGGGTGAAAGGCTCCACGACCAAGGAGAGATCGGGACTGACCCGGCCCATGAGCTCCGCCTTGCGCTCCTCGTCGGTCAGCCGATCGAGCTGGAGCCCCGCCAGCACCTCGAGGGGATGCGGGTCGAACGTCAGCACCAAGGGCACCAGCCCTCGCGTGCGAGCGCGCGCTGCCGCAGCCGCGAGCACGGCCTGATGCCCGCGATGCACCCCATCGAAGTTGCCGATCGCCACCAGACTCGGTGCGTCCGCCTGGAGCGCATCCAAGCCGCGGATCAGCGGGCTCGCGGTGGTGGTGGGCACGGGCAGGGCCTTTACTACAGGCGTTGTGCCTTGGCCACGCTGGGGACGCGCAGCCACGAACTGCAACCTTGCTCTGGGCAGGGAAACCTGGCGGTTGTGGAGCTAGGAGGGCCTAGAAGGGCCTCGCGAGTCGACACCGTGGCTCCACTACCCGATGTCCGCTCTCGGCCTCGTCTGGTGCGACGGCTTCAGCGCGGCCGATTCTACGGGCTACTCGAGAGGGTCTGCGTCTCGCTCGAAGCGGCGGCGGGCACCAGGTGTTCGGTATCAATGCGCAGCAAGCCGAGCACTTGAAGCGCCCGACACGCAACGTACCCCGCGTCGGGCTCCCACGCGCGGTAGCTGAACTTTGCAGAGCGGGGATACGCATGGTGATTGTTCTGGAGGCCCTCGCCAGCGACGAAGAACGCGACAGTGAGGTTGTTGCGGCTGTCGTCGCCGGTCTCGAAGTTCCTGCCGCCCAGCGCGTGACCGAAGGCGTTCACCAAGCCGCCCTGCACGGGATGGCTCATCATCCCCAGGTAGTACGCCGTCGCGAGCAACCAGCCACCACCGATCAGAGCGATCCCCAAGGCAACGACGAGATGCAGCGTGTACGGGATCCACCACACTCGCTTGCGGTTGAGCCAGCTGATGTCGAAGTCCAAGCCGGCGCTGAAGGCCTTGAGCCGCGCGTCCTTGCGCGCGAGGCCCACCAGGGTGCGCTCATAGCTCTTGAGCTGCTCGAGCGGAATGCCCAGCAACCCGACGTTGCTCGGGCTGTGCGGATCCTGCGGCGTGTCGGAGTAGGCATGGTGACGACGATGCATCACGACCCAGGCCTTGGGATCCAGGCCAGTGATCCAGATCCCAAAGCGGATCACGAAGCGCCGCAAGCGCGGGCTCAGGGTCACCGCACCGTGAGCCAGGCCACGGTGATAACCGACGGTAATCATTAATACATTCAGCGTGTAGGCGGCCAAGAAGACCGCCGCACAGAGCACGAAATACATCTCTCACCTCGGCGTCGCTCAGGGGTTACGACCTAGTAGGTTACGGATGGGTAAGTTACGCCATCGTAGGCTACGGTCAAGCAACTTTCGCGCGCATGGGGGATCTGCAGTACCAACCGTTCAGCATGAGCAAGCGGATGACCCACGCCGAGCGTCGTGCCCAACTGATTCAGGTTGGGCGCGCCGTGTTCGCCAAGCACGGCTACGAGTCGACCTCGGTCGAGGAGATCGCGCGCGAAGCCAAGGTGTCGAAGCCCATCGTCTACGAACACTTCGGCGGCAAAGAAGGGCTGTACGCCATCATCGTCGATCGCGAGATGGACTCACTCTACGCGCGCATCAGCGACGCCATCTCCGAGGGCGCTCCCCGCACGCGCTTCGAGCAAGCAGTGCTGGCGTTCCTCACCTACGTGGAGGACGAGCCTGACGGCTTTGCGGTGCTGACTCGCGACGCACCGATGCAGATGCGGGGCCGAGGTATGCCATCGGTGATCAGCGACTTGGGCACTCGCGTGCGGGACATCTTCAACGAACAGTTCAAGACCCTGGGCTACGACGCGAAGGTCGCCCCCATCTACGCCCACGCGCTGATCGGGATGGTGACCCTGGTGGGTCAATGGTGGGGCAGCGATCCACGCCAGCGCTTCAAGAAGGAGATCGTGGCCAGCCATCTGGCCGCTATCGGATGGATGGGGCTGAGGCACCTGCCGCAGAAGCCCCAGCGCATCGAATGAGCGCGCAACACTCGCGACCGGTATACTCTGCGCCTCGATGACTCCCGAGCAGGCACTAGAAGAAGCCAGGACCGGGGCGCTGCGCCCGGTGTACCTGGTGTTTG
>JAUILJ010001020.1 GCA_030433055.1 Polyangia bacterium | reverse complement strand
GATTCGCGCTTCATTCATCCTGTCAGGTCCTCCTCGCTGAAACCCAGGCTCTCGAGCCTCGACTTCAGGTATGCTCTCTGTCGTTGCGTTACCTTGCGGATATTTGAAGCGGTTACCCCGCACTCGTCAGCGACTTCGTCCGCGGTTAGCTCGCCGCCATAGCGCAGAGTCACGATCCAGCGATCCCGCTCTGGGAGCTCTGCGAGCACCAGCAGCAGAGCGCTCCGCAAGTCCAGGCTCGAGTCGCTGGGCTCTACCCGCTCGGACTCCAGCAGCTCAGGGGCCAACGGCCTCAGACGGCCCAGCTTGCGGCGATGGTTGAAGAAGGCATTGCGCGCGATGGTCATCAGCCACGAGACGAAGCGCACGTCGGATCGCGGCGTGTAGCTCTCCAGCCGATTGAACGCTCGCACGAACGTATCCTGGAGCAGCTCCTCGGCGTCGGCTTCAGACTTCGTCAAGCCGCGTAACACGCGGAAGATGCTCGGTGCGAGCAAGCGATAGAGTTCGCTCTGCGCGTTTCCGTCGCCCTGCTGAGCCTGCTCGACCAGGGCCTGGATCTGAGCCTCGTCGGTCGAAGAGCGACCCGCCGCGGAGAAGCCCGCGGCGGGTGAGGCAAGTAGCGCGAACAGGCTGTACACGTCTATTTCCGTGTAGCTATGCGCGCTCGATGCGTTCGGCGAGGTAGAGGTGGGTCCACAGGCTGGAGCGAAATGTCCCGATGGCCCCCGATACACTCAGCGCGACCGGCAACATCAGGAGCCCGCCTGCCACCAGCGCGGGGACCAAGCCGACGCCGAAGTAGAGCCCCAGACCGAGCGCTAGGATCGGCAGGGCGACGACCAGCGCTCCGACGCTGGCCAGGCTGGAGCCCAACGCCTGCGCGACCAACAGCCACAGCGAAGTCACGATGCGCCCGGCGAGGAAGTGGCGCGCCGTGCGGATGGACTCACCCACTGCCTGTTGTTCGAGCACCACGGCGCGCAGCGCGTAGGTGCTGAGCAGCTGAATCGTGAGCAGCAACGGCACGCTTGCGACACCCAGCACCAGGCTCGCGATCCCTGCACCGACCAGGGCTGTTCCGGTCAACGCAGCGATCCCGAAGGGCGCCGCTATCACGGCCGCGCTGCACAGAAAGGCCAGCAGAGTGAGCAGCTTGATCGCCGCGACCCGTGGGGCGAAGCGCAATCCCGTGCGGAAGCCGACGCCGATTGAAGTCCGACCCCCATCGCGGCTGTGGGCTGCTCCGTGGATCAGCGCTCCCTCACTCACGAGGTGGAGCCCCAGGGCGACCAGGCCGAGCACGCTGGCCACAGCGATGGCGTAGCCAATCCAGTCGGGCACCGAGTCGCCGGGGCCCTTGATGTTCACCCCGCCGGCGCCCGCCGCGAACAGCCCGAAGACCCACAGCTGACGTTGAGTCTTGGCCGTGTCGTAGGCCTGGCGGACGACGGTCCTGATGCGGGTTTCTCTCGGGCTGTTCATGGGAACTCCTTGTACGTCGGGCCGGTGCGGATTCGATGACGCGCGACCCATTCATGGGTTTGCGCATACAACCCGCCACGGCGGAGCCCCGTGACACGAAATCGAAGCAAACTCGCTCCCCGTTCCCAGCTGACCGCTCGCTGGGCGCCGGACTCAGCCGGTATCGCAGGCCTTCGGTGAGCTGCCGGAGCAGTAGCCCGTCGCCGTGCAAGCGATGGAGTCCGAGTTCGCCGCCTTGGTGGTCCCGCACGTGCAGAGGCCGCCCTCGCAGGTCTCGTTGATCCCACAGCAGATCGAGTTGGGCCCGCACGCCGTGGAGGCGCACACGCACATGTCGGCCTGCCCGTCGCAACGCAGCAGGAAGTTGTTACAGGCGGGGCCGTTGGGATTGCTCGCAGAACCGCAGGTGCAGGCGTTGTCGCTGCAGGTCTCTTCGTCCCCGCATGCATGCCCGAAGTTGTTCGCGCGCACCCCGCAGCGACACATTTCCTGTGTGTCGCAGAACTCGCCTTCGCCGCACACCTGTTCGCCAGCTTTTTGCTGGCTGCCGCATTTGCAGATCCCGAGGCCGGTGCTCGTGTCGCACGTCTCCCCCGGGCCACAGCACGAGCCCATGCACGGGACGGCGCACTGAGAGCTGCCTGCGGAGCCTCCACTGCCGCCCGAGCTGCCTGCGGAGCCTCCGCTGCCGCCCGAGCTGCCTGCGGAGCCTCCGCTGCCTCCCAGCGTGCCGCCGGAACCGCCGTCGGTTCCCGCGGAGCCTCCGCTGCCTCCACTTCCCCCCGTGCCTCCGCTGCCGTGCTGGCATTCACAAGCGCCGTAGCCGCTGCCGTTGCTCTCGCAGGACTGTACGCCGGGCGCCCCGTCGTCGCATTCACAGCCGCGCTGGTCGCCCGCGCTACAGCTGCTCTCCACGGTCGAGGTGCTGGAGCAGCCCAGGGTCGACCCGGCGATCAACCAGACCGTGATCCAATACGCTCTCAAGCTCCCCCATTGCCCTCCCCCTACGCGCAATAGACTGAAACGGATCGCAGCATATCCCACAATGCGCCCGACTGTCGCCTTGATGCGCGAGGGACGCCCGTGCTCCAGAAAGGC
>JAUILJ010000096.1 GCA_030433055.1 Polyangia bacterium | reverse complement strand
AGTAGCCGCTGGCTTGAACGATCGCGACGTGCCGCAGCTGTTCGAAGAGGTGCTGAAGCGCCGCAACATCTGCTCCCTCGAGATGCACACCCTGACCTTCACCGGCCAGGGCGGTGTCGGCTTCGATCGCACTGCCCGGATCACGACGCCGGATTTGCATCGCATCCTCGCGACCCACACTGGGGGACGCATCACCGCCCGAGATTTCGTCCCGAGCCCACTGGCGCACCCTCACTGCTATTCCATTTGCTACTTGCTCATGCTCGATCCAGAGCCTGAGCAGGCAGCGGACGCGGCGCGCTTCGTCACCTACGCTCAGCTCTTCGGTCGTGAAGTGCTGTTCGACCTACTCGGCGACTCGCTGTACATCCAACCTCGAGAGAAGGTGGAGGAGGTGTTGCGCTGCGCCATGGACGAGCTCTGGGCCGACCCCGATCGACTGGATGAGAGCGAACGGGTGCTCAAGACGCTCAAGCGCTTGCTCCTCGAGATGTTTCCCCCCGGCAAGATACTGCCCCTCGAGGAGCGTCAGAAGATCGCCGAGCGCGCGACCAAGGCCATCTACATTCACTCCCATATGGACGAAGAGAGCTTCGACGTCGCGCGAGTGATGAAGTGCAGCATCGGGGTCCCCGAAACCGACGGAAGCAACATCCCGACCTGCTCATACAACGTGCTGTATCGGGAACGTGATCGGCGCTTCGCGGATCCCGCGATGATTCAGCGCATGGACGCCGCGGTGGCTGAGGTCCACCCCCAGCTGCGCGACGGTAAACGCGCGCTTCCCCTGATCACCCGCGGCTGACCCCGCTGCCAAACGAGAGGCGAACATGACTCGACTCAATCTGCCCATAGCGGAGACGCGCTTCAATTTCACTCGAGACGCCGCCGGCGGCCACGGCGCACAGGAGATCTTCCACTCATACTCGAAGGGCCTGTGCCCGCAGTGCGAACGACCCGTGGACGGCGCCCGTATCATCCGCGAGGGCAAGGTGTACTTGCGCAAGCAGTGTCCGACCCACGGACAAAGCGAGGCCTTGATCTCCGGTGACGTCGATTGGTTCCTGCAGTCCCTGACCTACGTGAAGGAGGGCTCCCACCCCCTCAAATACTCGACCGAGGTCGAGAAGGGTTGCCCCGACGACTGCGGCCTGTGCCCCGATCACGAGCAGCACTCGTGCTTGCCCATCATCGAGATCACCAACCACTGCAACCTCGAGTGTCCGATCTGCATCGTTCAGAACAAGAACAACTACAACATGACCCGCGAGGAGTTCGGTCGGATCCTCGACGGCATCATCGAGCGCGAAGGCAGCATCGAGACCATCAACCTGAGCGGTGGCGAGCCGACGCTTCACCCGGACTTCCTCGCATTCTGCGACATGGCTCGTTCCCGTAAGGAAATAAGCCGAGTATCGATTTCGACCAACGGTCTGCGTTGCGCGACGGACTACTCGTTCTGCGAGGCGATGGCGGAGAAGGGCATCTACATCAGCTTGCAGCTGGACGCGCTGAGTAACCCAGCGCTCCGCACCCTGCGCGGCGGAGGAGATCAGAAGGCAGCCAAGGAGAAGGCTCTTGCGAACCTCGAGCGGGCCGGCGTGCGCACGACCATCGTCTCCACCCTGGCACGCGGCGTGAACGACGACCGCATCGGGGAAGCCATCGAGCTGCTGTACTCGAGGGACTTCATCCTATCGCTGACGTTCCAACCCGCCGCCTACACAGGCTATGGTGGCGCACACTTCGCGCCTCACAACCCGATGGACGTCATCACCATCCCGGACGTGGTGAACCTGGCGGAAGCGCAGACCGGAGGCAAGCTCAAGAAGAGCGACTTTCTCCCACTGCCCTGCTCTCACCCCAGCTGTTTTGCGTTGACCTACCTGCTGAAGGTGGAAGACGAGTTCGTGCCCTTTCCACGCTTCCTCGAGCTCGAGAAGTACCTGGAGCTCATTTCCAATCGAGGCACCATTCGTCCAGATGAGCAGTTCGAAGGCGCGCTGCGCGACGCCATCGATCAGATGTGGACCAGCTCCGGTCAGGTGCCGGACTGCGACCGCATCATGGGCTGCCTGAAGCGAGCCATCTTCCTGATGTACCCCGAGGAGCGCGCGCTGGAGCTGGAGGAGCGGCTGCGCATCGGCGAGGGCTTGGTCAAGACGGTGTTCATTCACGCCTTCATGGACGTGCACACCTTCGAAGTGGATCGCATCAAGAAGTGCTGCACTCACTACGCGCTGCCTGACGGGCGCCTGATGCCTGGCTGCGCGTACAACAACCTCTACCGCCAGAAGGACGAGCGGTTCGCCGGGCCGGTCGGGAAGGCTCAGATCTGGGGGGCGAAGTCCGAAGCGGAGGAACCCACTTGAAGCTGCTCACCGGCAAGAACGTGTTGATCACCGGTGGCTCCCGCGGCCTCGGTCGAGAGCTGTGCCTGCGTTTCGCAGAGCACGGTGCGCGCGTTGGTTTCAGCTACAATCGGAATATCGATGCCGCACGGAAGTTAGAGGCCGAGCTCGAGGCGCAAGGCGCTGCGTTTCATGGCTACCAGTGCTCCGTGCTCGACACCGACGGCACTCAAAAAATGGTGCGCGACCTGGAAGAGCGCCACGGCCCTCTGGACGTCTTGGTGAACAACGCGGGGATCTCCCAGAACCTGCCGCTGGCCTTACTCGAAGAGGAAGACTTCGATCGGGTGATGGACACCAACGTCAAGGGTACCTACCTGACCACCCGCGCCGTCGTCCGCAGCATGATGCGCCGGAAGGCCGGCGTGATCCTCAACATGGGCTCGCTCGCCGGGGTGCGCATGATCGAAGCTCCGATCCACTACTGCGCCAGCAAGGCGGCGATCGTCGGTCTCACCGAGGCGCTCGCCAAGGAGCTCGCGCGGCACCAGATCCGCGTGCTGTGCATGGCCCCCGGGCTGCTCGAAGACGGCGTGGGTCGGAATCTCCCGGAGCATCGCCTCAAGGACTACTTGCACCATTGTGCCCTGGGCCGCGTGGGCACGTTTCGGGAGATCGCGGAGGCGTGCGCCTTCCTGGTGAGCGATCTCAACTCCTACATGACCGGCGCGACGCTGGTCGCGGACGGTGGAGTATGAAGCGCGCACTCGTGGTCGGCGGCTCTGGCAAGCTGGGGCAGGTGATCTGCCGCACACTCCACGCAGCAGACGCGCGCGTCTCGTTCACGTATTTCAAGGGCGAGAAGGTGGCGAAAGCGCTCCAGAGTGAGCTCGGCTGCGATGCTCTGCGGCTCGATCTCAGGGACCTGGCTAGCGTTGGCCCAGCGCTCAGCGAGCAAGCAGCGCGCCTCGGCGGCGTCGACTGCTTAATCCATGCGGCAACCATCGGCTCCACGCTGGAGCCTCCAGTGTTCGACCGCTTGGAAGACGCCAGCGTCGAGGGCTTCGAGGCGCTGATGGCAATCAACGTGGGCAGCGCCTTCTTCGCGTGTCAGGCGCTCGCACCAAGCTTGAGCAAAGCCGGGGGAAACATCGTGCTCTTGGGGTCGGTAGACGGCATCAAACCAGTGCCCTCGCCGCCTCCCTACGCGGTGAGTAAGGCGGCGCTCAAGGGCCTCGCGCTCAGCCTGTGCAAGGCCCTGGGGCCGAGCGGAGTATGCGTGAACGTCGTCGCGCCGGGGGTGCTCGAGAGCGGTGCCTCACACACCCTGCCGGATGATCTGCGCGCCGAGTACCTCAAGCACTGTGGGCTCAAGCGGCTCGGCAAGCTCGAGGAGGCGGCGAACCTCGTAGCCTGGATGGGCCTGCACAACACGTACATCACCGGGCAGACCCTGATGGTCGACGGAGGCCTGTGAGGTGAGGCGCGCGCTGTGGGTTCCGGCGCTCCTTGCAGCAGCCATCTATGGCTACGGCGCGTACTCCCACATCGTGCGCGGCGAGGGCGCGGATCTGCTGTGGATCTGCAACGTGGCACCGCTGGTGCTCGCGCTCGGTTGCTCGCTGGGGCGCGGTAGCTTGGTCGCGGTGAGCATCTGCTGGCTCGCGTTCGGCACGCCCATGTGGCTGCTGGATCTACTCGGTGGCGGCAGCTGGATGCTGGCATCACTGACGACGCACCTCGGCGGGCTGGCAGTCGGCATCTTTGCCATGCGGCAACTTGGTTGGCCTCCGGGCAGCTGGCTCGGCGCGGTACTGGGACACATCGGCGTAATGGGGCTGGCGCGGCTGCTCACCCCGGCGAGCTTCAACGTGAACCTAGTGTTCGCGGTGTGGCCCGGCTGGGAGCACCTGTTCCCCAGCCACGGTCTGTATTTGGTCGGGCTCGCTGTGTTGGCGAGCTCGTCTTACTACGTTTTGGAGCGGCTCGCGCTGCGCCTGATGGCGCCCGCAAAGGCGGTCGCTAGGGGGGTCCAAGTATGACACAGAGCATTCCTCCGTCAGCCAGAGCGGAGCACCCGACCGCGGTCCAACGCTACATGGATCACGTCAACCCGGCATTCATCCAGCTCCTGGGGACGTTCGGGTTCGGTCGCGTCTTCGTGCGCGCCGAGGGCATGAAGCTATGGGACGATCAAGGCCGCGAGTACCTGGACTTCCTGGCGGGCTTCGGCGCGGTCAATCTTGGACATAACCCCACGGAACTGGCGACCTCGCTCACCCGCGCGCTCGACGACAAGCACCCGAACATCATGCACGTCGGGCCGCAGGTCTGGGCGGGCGAGCTGGGCGCCGCGTTGGCCGAGCGCTTCCCGAAGCTGCCGGTGGCGCTGTTCTCCTGCAGTGGCGGCGAGGCCGTGGAGGCCGCGATGAAGCTCGCGCGGGCCGCCACCAAGCGCCCCGGCATCGTCTACGCCCGCGGTGGCTTTCATGGCACCGGTCTTGGCAACCTGAGTGTGATGGGCTTCTCCCGCTGGCAGAAGCCTTTCCGACCACTGGTTCCCGACTGCCATGAGGTACCGTTCGGGGATCTCGAAGCGCTCAAGGCGGTGCTGAAGAAGCGCAAGGTCGCAGGTGTGTTGCTCGAGCCAATCCAAGGCGAGGCGGGCGTGCTCATGCCCCCCGGGGCCTACCTAGCAGGCGTGCAGGCGCTGTGTCGGAAGTATGGCGCGCTCTTCATGCTGGATGAGGTGCAGACAGGGCTCGCGCGTACCGGGCGCTTGTGCAGCTACCAGCACGAGAGCGATCTGGACCCAGACGTGGTGATCCTCGGCAAGAGCCTCGGTGGCTCGCTGATCCCAATCTCCGCCACACTTACCCGCATGGAAATTCAAAAGAAGGCGTATGGTAGCGTCTTCAAGTTCGATCTGCACGGGTCGACGCTCAGCGGTAACGCCTTGGGGTGCCGCGTAGCTCTGGAGACGTTACGCCTGATCGACGCATGGGAGCTGGGGGAGCGTGCGCGGACGCGCGGCGAACAGCTGCAAGCGGGCCTCGAAGCGCGGCTGTCCGGGCACCCGCTGGTGCGGGCGGTTCGCGGGCAAGGCTTGCTCGTGGGCCTCGAGCTGGGGCCGACTGGCAGCAACTGGGTGCAGCGCCTCGCGCCGCGCCTGGTGAAGCTGCTCTCGCGTCAAGTGCTCGGCCAGTGGCTGAGCGTGCGGCTCTTGGAACGTGGGCTGCTGACGCAGCCCGCGTCGCAGCAATGGGATGTCTTGAAGCTCACTCCGCCGCTGACCGTCAGCGCCGCGGAGATCGACACCCTGGTGGACGCCATCGGCGACATCTTGGACGAGTATCGGGATCTCACTCCCCTCGTACTGGACGTAACCAAGCGGCTCGGAGACCAGAAGAAGAGCGGCTGGCTCTTCCGCTAGGCACCAGGGTCTGTAGCGCAGGAATACCGAAATGAAACTCGACGTACTGAAGAAGGACTTGCGGTTCGCAGCGGGCGTCGCGCGCAAGAAGCCATTCAATTGCCTGATTCAAGTCACGAACCGTTGCAACATGAAGTGCAGCTTCTGCGACTTCTGGCCCAACCCGGCCCGGGGCAACGCTGCGGACCCGGCGGAGCACGAACTCAGCCTCGCGGAGTTCGAGTCCATTGCCGTGCAGCTCGACCGCATGGGCTGCTTTCTCGTGTCGATCGAAGGCGGTGAGCCGCTGATCCGCAAGGATATTGTCGAAGTCGTGCGGGTATTGAGCCGCCGGCACATCACCGCGCTGTTCACCAGCGGCTGGCACATGACCCCCGAGAAGGCGGAGGCGCTCTTCGCCGCTGGGCTCACCCACGCCAGCGTCTCCATCGACTACCCCGATGAAGCGCGTCACGACGCCAAGCGCCGCATCGCAGGCACCACGGGTCGGGCCTGGGCCGCCGTGGACATGCTGAAGGCCGCGGCGCCGCGCGGCGGCAAGCAAGTCAACGTGATGACCGTCATTCTCGACAGCAACTGGCAAAGCCTGGCCGAGCTGTTCGAGCAGACGAGGCGGCGCGGCGTGGGCCAGCAACTCACGCTGCTCAGCACCATGGGCACGCGGCGCGTGAGCTCCGCGGAAGATCGCCTCCCCCCACCAGAGGCCGCCAGCAGCCTCGCCTCACTCTGGAAGCGCTATCCCCACGTGCGCTTCTTTCGCGAGTACTTCGATGTGATGCAGGCCTTCCTCGAGCTGGAGTCGGTGCGAGATCACGACGGCTCACTCCCCAAGGCCTTCGCCTCGCGCCTTCCCACCTGTCGCGCCGGAGCACAGAGCTTCAACATCGACCACCTAGGCAACGTGTCTTCCTGCATCGAACGCATCGGCAAGCCGGTAGGCAGCATCCGAAGACACAGCCTCTCGACGTTGCACCAGCGCCTGCTGGCCGAGCAGGCAGAGATCGCCGAGTGCCAGCAATGTTGGACCGCCTGCCGAGGCTTTCAGCAGGCCATCGGCGACGGTGGCAGCGTCAAGAACTGGCTCGACATGAGCCTCCGCACCCGCACAGATTGATAGAGCAATGCGCTACATCCTGCTGGATCGGATCACGTTCGTGCAGCCTGGCGAGCTCGCCAAGGGCCTCAAGTGCGTCAGCCTGACCGACGAAATTCTCCACGATCACTTCCCGGATCACCCGCTGTTACCCGGCGTACTGAGCATCGAGGCTGCGGCACAGCTCGCTGGTTTCCTCCTGGAAATTTCTGACCCAGGGTCGGAGGATCCGCCCAAGCGCTCGTTGCTGGTCCAGATCGACAAGGCGAAGTTCCACCGCCCGGCGCGCCCCGGTGACACCCTCGAGTTGTACGCGCGGCTAAAGCAAGGCATGGATGGTGCAGCGCGCGTCGAGGTGGGTGCGGACATAGCGGGCGAGAAGTCCATGCGCGGCACGCTCACATTCATGCTGCGAGACATTCCATCCGAGCGGGTTCACGCCCAGCGGCGCTACCTCTACGAGCTGTGGACCCGGGACCTCGAGCCCAGAGTGAAGATCCGATGATTGAGCTCGTCGCATGCGCGAGTGTCGTGCTCACGCCCCCCGAAGGTCGAGCCCCTGGCGAACCGGAGACGGCACCGCACACCAAGCCGACCCAGTTCCTCAAGGAACGCAAGAGCCTCAAGTACATGGGGCTGCAAGATCAACTGGCCGTCTTGGTCGCAGGGCGTGCCCTCGAACGCGCTCAGCTGAGCGATGGCGAACTGGGCGATCGCTGCGGCCTCTACCTCGCGGTGGGCTATATCCCGTTCGAGGAGCGAGACATCGCTCCGGTGCTTGCCGCTAGCCTTGACGGCTCGCCTCAGGAATTTTCCTTGGAGAAATTTTCCAAGACTGGGTACACGCGGGCTCATCCGCTCTTGGCGTTTCGTTGCTTGCCCAACATGCCCGCCTATCACGTTGCAGCCAATTTCAGCATCTCTGGCCCATACTCGGTGGTCTATCCGGGGTTAGGACAGCTGTATCAGGCCCTCGAGCAGGCGCTGGACGACCTGCGTCAAGCACGCGTCGACTGGGCGCTCGTTGGCGGAGTCGCCCATCAGCGCAACTTCCTCGTGGAGCACCACATGCGGCGCCAGATCCCAGGGGTGGAGCCGACCCAGCTCAGGGATGCAGCGAGCATGCTCGTGCTGCGCCGCCATGCCGGCGGCCGCGGCCTGTGCCTCACGGAGCTCGACGTGAGCTACGAGCCATTCGATCCGCTAAAGAGCGTGCCTCCCCACGTGGACGAAGTGGCCTGTGGAGGTAGCTTCCATCCCGTGTGGGGCTGCGACGCTGGGGCGCTCGAGGTCGGTCCCGCAAGCCTCGGCATCGCCCTGAATGAGTGCTTGTCAGGCTCCGGGCAACGGCTCACCCACCGCGCGCGATCGCGCGAGGGGATCCACGCGACCAGCCAGTGGGAGGTAGCTCCATGACGCGGCATCGCGTGGTGGTCACGGGCATGGGGGTCGTATCTCCACTCGGAAATAGCGTAGGGGCGCTCGTGGGAGGCCTGCTCGCGGGTCGCTCTGGGGTTCGGGAAATTGGCATCTTCGACGCATCGAACCTGCCGACTCACATCGCCGGCGAGGCAGAGTTGCCCGCAGACGCTCCACTGGGGGACCGCAAGATCGCCTTCGCTCTGGAAGCGGCACGCCAGGCGCTGGAGAGCGCTGGCAAGGCGACCACCAGCGAGGCGGACAGCGCCGCGGGCATCAGCCTGGGTGTCGGCCTGGAGTTGTTCAGCATGCCAGACCTGGTGCGCGCGAAGCAGCCTGGCTTCGCCCTACCCGAGCACCTCGAGGGGCGCTTGTGCTTCATGCAGACTCCCTCCGACGTCTGCGTCCACGCCATTGCCGCACGGCACGGGCTGAGCGCCCCACCGGAGATCCATGTCTCCGCGTGCGCCGCGGGGACCGACGCCCTGGGCCACGCGCTCCGGCTGGTGTCGAGCGGGCGGCGGCGCTGGATGCTCGCCGGCGGAACCGACAGCATGATCAATCCCCTGGGTGTCGCCGGCTTCTGCGCGCTCGGCGCGACATCCACTCGCAACGACGATCCCGCCGGGGCCTCACGGCCATTCGACGCCCGAAGGGACGGCTTCGTGATGGGGGAAGGCGCTGGGATGCTGGTGCTGGAGCGGCTGAGCGACGCCCGAGCACGCGGCGCCACGATCCTCGCTGAGCTGGCGGGCTTCGGCAGCTCGTTCGACGCGTACAAGATCGCCGATCCCCATCCCGAGGGCCGGGGCGCCTGGCAGGCGATGGCTCGCGCCCTCTCCGACGCGGGACTTGGGCCCGAGCACATCGACTACGTGAACGCCCACGGCACGAGCACCCCGAAAAATGACCCCGCGGAAACTCTGGCTCTGAAGCGACTGCTCGGAGATCGCGCGGCGCGAGTCCCCATCAGCTCCACCAAGAGCATGATTGGTCACCTGATCTCCGCCGCAGGCGCCGTGGAGGCCGTCGCCACCATCGGTTGCATGCTGCGAGGCCAGGTGCACTCCACGCTGAACCTGGAGGAGCCTGACCCCACGTGTGATCTGGACTACGTGCCCGAGGGCGCACGTCGTGTGCGCGTGCGGCACGCGGTCTCCAGCTCGTATGGCTTCGGCGGTCACAACGCCAGCATCGTGCTGCGGCACGCTGAGGAAATTGACAACTGGGGGAGTGATGGCTGAGCTTCACGGGAGGCGGGTGGTGATCACAGGCGGCAGTGGAGACCTCGGCCAAGGAATTGCCAGGGTCTGCGTCGACCAGGGCGCCCGCGTCCTCATCGGCTACCACCGCGGCCGCGCACTCGCCGATGCTCTGGTCTCAGAGCTGGGCGGCCAAGCGTCGAGCGCGGCTGTCGACGTCTCCGACCCCATGAGCATCGCGCAGTTCGCCGCAGACGCCGCACATGCGCTCGGCGGAATCGACGCCTGGGTCAACGCGGCCGGCGTGATCAAGCCTGGGCTGCTGGTCACCCAGTCGCCGCTGGACGTGGAGCGGGTGATCCGGGTCAATCTCCTCGGCACGCTGTGGTGCTGTCAGGCGGTGCTTCCGCTCCTCATGAAGCAGCCTCCACGGGACAACGGACAGCGCGGTGTGATCTTGAACCTGAGTTCCGTGACCAGTCAGCGGGCGGCGCGGGGGCAGGCAGCCTACGCGGCGAGCAAGGGCGGCGTGGAGGCGCTCACTCGCGCGCTCGCGGTGGAGTACGCTCGCAAAGGCGTGCGAGTCGTCGCCCTCGCGCCTGGTGCCATCGAGAGCCGGATGCTCGAGCCCACGACGCAGCTTGCAGGAGACGAGCTGCTGAAGCGCATCCCAGCCCGCCGCATTGGTTCGGTACGAGACGTCGCCGAGTACGCTAGCTTCCTGCTGAGCGATCGCGCGGCCTACGTCACGGGTTCCGTTGCCTGCACCGACGGGGGCTACGTCGTCGCATGAATCTCGACGACCTGCTCGAGCAGCGGCGGAGCGTGCGGCGCTTCAAGCCCGACCCGATACCCCGCGGAGACATCGAGCGTCTGCTTCAAGCCGCCATCAGCGCGCCCAGCGCGAGCAACAAGCAGCCCTGGCGCTGGCTAGTGGTCAGCAGTGCCACGAGGATCGGTGAGCTGGCTTCGGCGGTGCGTGAAGCAACGGCCACGATTCAGGCGGCGATCCCCAAGGAGAGCCAGCAAGCCTTTGCCGCCTACGGCGAATACTTTACGCGGTTCGAACATGCGCCATGCGTCGTGGTTCCTATCTGCCGCGGTCACGCCGTGCTCTCCCAGCTGGTCGACGATCGGCTGCCGGAGCCGCTCCGTCGCGCGGTGGAACACATGGAGCGCCACTCAGCCGTCGCGAGCACGTCGCTCGGGCTGATGAACTTGCTGCTCAAGGCGACCGACATGGGCCTCGGCGCGTCGGCGATGACCGGTCCACTGGTCGCCGAGTCGGAACTCAAGCAGCTGTTGGGCGTGCCCGATAGCTGGAGTATCGTCGCGCTGGTTGCCCTCGGTCGGCCAGACGAAGCACCCAAAGCCACCTCGCGCAAGGCGCTACAACACGTCGTGCGCTTCATTGACTAGCAAGCCCAAGAGCACAAGATGACCTACGCCGCGATCCCCGACTCGATCTTTCAGACGGTCAAGGCGCTGATCGTCGACGCCCTCGCCCTGGAGCCGGACGAGGTGAAACTCGAGAGCCGCCTGGTCGACGATCTGGGCGCGGACTCCCTGGACTTCGTGGACATCGTGTTTCAGCTGGATCAGGAGCTGGACATCAAGGTGCGCGATGGGGAGTTCAACTTCCTCACCCGCCTCGACTTCTCATCCCCAGAGGTGATGCAGGAAGGTTTCCTTACGGAACCGGTAATCGCGGAGCTGGAGAAATGGCTCCCCGCTATCGCGCAGCAGCCGGACCGTACCCGCATCACGCCCCAGCAGCTGTTCAGCCTGATCACGGTGGAAGCCATTTGCATCGTCGCCGCCAGGCGCGCCCCGAGCGACGCCTGACCCACCAGACGAAGCAAAGGAAGGGCTAGCCCGGTCGGCTCGCCGGGGGACCTCCCCCCCCACGACAAACCGCACCCGGACCCTTTTTTAAGCGCTCAAGCGCCTTGCGCTCCGTGCTGCCCCGACTATTATCAGTCGCATGATAAAAAACTGGATGGGCACTCCGCGGTCATCCAGTTTTGCCCACTGAAGGCATCTCCTCATAGCGCCACGGCGCCGCGGTTCGGGCCGACGGTGAGTGGGTCGCGCGCGAGTCACACCCTCGCTCGGGAACTGGAAAATGGCTGACCAACCCAAGAAGAAGCGCGCCCTCGTGGCGCTGGTGCTGATCGTCCTGATCGCCGGTGGGGGTACGGCGTACTGGTTCTCGTCACGGAGCAAGGGCGAACAGCCCGTCGCCTTTCACGGAAACGTCGACATTCGTGACGTCACCCTGGCCTTCCGGATCAACGGGCGCGTCGCCGACGTGCTCAAACAGGAGGGCGATCACGTCAAGCAGGGCGAGGTGATCGCCCGGCTCGATGCGAGCCCATACAAGCTGGCGGTCGCGCAGGCGAAGAAGACGGTGGGCGTCGCGAAGGCACACCTCAAACTACTGGAAGCGGGCTCCCGTCGCGAAGACATCGCCCAGGCACGAGCCCTCCTGAAGGAGCGCCGCGCGGCTAAAATCCACGCGGAAGATAACTTGAGGCGCATCGCGCCGCTAGTGGATGCAGGCGCAGCGACCAAGCAAGATCTGGTCGCTGCCAGGAGCGGCGCGGAGCAAGCCCGAGCGGCAGTCAACGCGGCGCAGGCCGTGGTGGCAAAGCAGGTTCACGGTCCTCGGGTCGAGGACCTAGCAATCGCCCAGGCGCAGGTAGAACAAGCAGAAGCCGCCGTCGACGCGGCAGAGCTCAACCTGAAGGACACCGAGCTGGTCGCGGCCAGCGACGGGGTGGTGGTGACCCGGGCCATCGAGCCCGGCACCATCGTCGGACCTGGGTCGCCAGTGCTCGTTGTCGCGGTCACGGATCCGATCTGGATTCGTGCCTACGCAAACGAGGCGCAGCTCGCCCTGATCTCACCGGGGACAGAGGTCAGCGTCCACACCGACGCACGCGCGGGTCAGCCATATCGTGGCCAGGTGGGCTACGTGGCCACCCAGGCTGAGTTCACGCCCAAGAACGTCGAGACCGAGGAGCTTCGCACGTCACTCGTCTACCGCTTTCGAGTGATTGTCACCGAGCACGACGACGGCCTGCGACAGGGCATGCCAGTGACGATCCGCCTGGGCAGAAGCGGCGGAACCCCAGAGGCACCTCACGGTGAGGCGAAGAATGAACACCCCTAGCGAAGCCCTGGCGACGATTCGCGACCTCAGAAAAAGCTTCCCCGGGGAACTAAAGCCTGCGCTCTCGAACGTCGAACTCGACGTCCTCCCTGGCTTGGTCACCGGCCTGGTTGGACCCGACGGAGCGGGCAAGACCACCTTGCTCAGGCTGCTCGCCGGGCTCCTGGTTCCGACCTCCGGGAAGCTCTCGGTGCTGGGCCTCGACCCTACCCACGACACCGACTCCCTGCGTGACCTGATCGGCTACATGCCTCAGAAGTTTGGTCTCTACGAAGACCTGTCGGTCATGGAGAACCTCTCGCTCTACGCCGATCTGAAGGGGCTGTTCGGACGCGAGCGCGCAGACACGTTCGAGCGCCTGCTGGCCTTCACGGACCTGGCGCGCTTCACCGATCGCCTCGCCGGCAGGCTCTCGGGCGGGATGAAGCAGAAGCTCGGCCTCGCCTGCACGCTGCTCGGTACCCCGAAGGTGCTGTTGCTGGATGAACCCGGTGTGGGCGTTGACCCAGTGTCGCGCCGAGAGCTGTGGCGCATGGTGCACGAGCTGATCGCCGGTGGGATAGCCGTGGTGTGGAGCACCGCATACCTCGACGAAGCCGAGGCCTGTGACCACGTCGTGCTGCTCAACGAGGGTGAGATCCTGTTCTCCGGTGCGCCCGCCGAGCTGCACGACCGGGTTCGCAACCGCGTCTTCCTGCTCACCAACCTCAGCGAGCAGCCGCGGCTGGCGCTGAAGAACGCCCGCCGCGACCCCTCGAGCATGGATGGGGTCGTTCAGGGACGGGGCGTGCGGCTGATCGCGAAGCCGGGCGCGGAGCTGCACCCGCGAGACTTCGGTGTCTCCCCTGGGGCAATCCTCACGGCAACGCGTCCGCGCTTCGAGGATGGCTTCATCGACCTCCTGGGGGGAGTTCCGTCCGCGGAGTCCGAGCTAGCAAACGCCGTCACCCAACACCCCCATGACGACGCGATCGTGATTCGAACCCACGAGCTCACCAAGCAGTACGGGGACTTCAAGGCGGCCGACGAGATCAACGTAGCCGTCAAGCGCGGTGAGGTCTTCGGACTGCTGGGACCAAACGGCGCAGGCAAATCGACCACGTTCAAGATGCTCTGCGGCTTGGTAGTGCCCACGTCGGGGGACGCCGAGGTCGCGGGAGTAGACCTAAGGTCCTCACGCAGCGAGGCGCGTCAGCGCCTGGGCTACATGGCTCAGAAGTTCTCACTGTATGGGAATCTTTCCGTACGGCAAAATTTGGAGTTCTTCGGCGGCGCTTACGCGCTCTCGGGCAAGCCTCTGAAGTCTGCCATCGATCGCATGGTGTCCGTGTTCGAGCTCGGGCCGCTGCTGCGCCGCCCGGCGGGAGATCTGCCCCTGGGGCACAAGCAGCGGCTGGCGTTGGCGTGCGCACTGCTACACGGCCCCGAGATCCTGTT